>WFWP01000001.1 GCA_015491055.1 Patescibacteria group bacterium
GCCATGATAAACACCGCCAAAACGCCCATCATCATGATTTTCATTCCCTTGCTTTGATCCTCGGGAGAACCCCACAAGTATTTAACCAACCCGAAAAAGAATGCGGCAACGGCGAGAGACATTGTAATCGGTATCAAAGCATCCACCCACTTTTTAACATTCTTTAAAAGGGATCCGACTTCCTGCGCATGTGCATATAACGGAAACAACGCGTATACCAACGCACTTGTCCAAACAACATTTAATTTTCCAATCAATTTCTTTATCATATTTCCAAATTACGATTAATCTGATAATTATGCCACATGTCAAACATGTCTGCTACAGTATACCACCGTTTTGCAACGCAACAACAATACTGTGGACAACAATCCACACAACAATCACAATCAATATAATCGCCAATGCTGAAAAAGCGGAATCTTTAC
Organism: Patescibacteria group bacterium; assembly: GCA_015491055.1. GTDB lineage: Bacteria > Patescibacteriota > Minisyncoccia > Phycocordibacterales > UBA2100 > S139-169. The sequence continues at coordinate 429 of WFWP01000001.1, forward strand.
CTTTGTCAATCTTTTGATAATCATGCGTGTATTTTACATTAGCTATACCGTAAAAAAAATACAAAATCGCAAAAGCGGACATTGCGGCAAAAACATAATCAATAATTTGCAATATCATAAAACACGCAATTATGTGATTAATTAACAACAACGGACGTGTTCAAAGCACTCTTTATAAATTCAGTAAATAAAGGGTGTGGAGACAAAGGTCGCGCAAGAAATTCAGGGTGAAATTGAGTTCCAACCATAAACGGATGAATGTCCGTAGGCAATTCCGCAATTTCCATAAGGTCACCGTCGGGAGATCTGCCCGAGAAAACAAGCCCGGCCTCCTCCAATGTCTTTACATAATTCGGATTTACTTCATACCTATGTCTGTGCCTCTCTTTTACAATATCAGTATTGTATGCTTTGCGCGCAATTGTACCGTCTTTCAACACTGCGGGATATTCTCCCAAACGCATTGTGCCTCCGTACTGTTTATTCTTCATCAACTCTTGTTGATCCGGCATTATGTCTATAATCAAATGCTCCGCTCTATTGTCAACCTCGCGTGTATTCGCGCCAACAAGCCCGGCTACATGTCTTGCATACTCAACAACCATCAATTGCATTCCGTAACATAATCCCAAATACGGAATTCTTTGCTCCCTTGCATACTTAATCGCCTTAATGATGCCTTCAATGCCTGTTGTTCCAAATCCTCCCGGTACAACAATTCCGTCAAACCTGCCGAGAACATCCGTCTTCGCAATACCCGACTCAAACTCCCCGGCATTTATCCATGTAAATTCTGGAATTGTATCCAAATGATATGAAGAAAACTTTACAGCTTCTATAACGGAAATATAAACATCAGAAAGAACGAAGTTGCCGGTATTGAAATACTTACCGACAATCGCAACACGGATTTTATTTGAGGCGCAATGAGGTTTATTCGCAAATTCACGCCAAGTTGTCAAACCGATATGTTCATTGTCTAAATCACTCTCCTTTACCTGCGGTAATTCAAAATTTGACAAAATTATATCCGCCAATTTGTCTTTCTCAAAATTCAAAGGTACATCATATATACTGTCTATATCGGGAGCCGAAATTACATATTCAGGTTTGATATTGCACTGCATGGCTATTTTATCTTTTCTTCTGTCATCAAGAGGTTCGGAAGATCTGCCTATAATCATATCGGGTTGCACACCGTAACCGTTCAATTGACGCACCGCATTTTGGGTCGGTTTGGTTTTCATTTCTCCAACCTTGTCAGGTATGGGCAAATAACTTACCAAGATAAAAAACACATTGTTCGGATTTCGAGCATGCATAACGCGCGCCGCCTCAATAAACATTATGTTTTGATAATCCCCAACAGTTCCTCCTATTTCAATGACGCTGATTTCGGAACCGTTAGAATTCGCCGCATTTTCAAATCTCTCAATGATTTCATCGCGAATATGAGGAATGGCTTCCACGCATTTTCCTCCATATTCCAAATTTCTCTCTTTTTCAATTACCCTTTTATAAATCATTCCGCTGGTCAAATAATTCTCCTCCGGAAGGTCTTTGCCCAAAAAGCGCTCATAATTTCCCATGTCTTGGTCGGTTTCCAATCCGCTTTTTAGCACGAAAGTTTCACCGTGTTCAGTGGGATTCATGGTTCCCGCGTCAACATTTAAATACGGATCAACTTTAACAAGGTTAACCTTGTACCCACGACTTTGCAAAACCGTCCCTATTGACGCGGTGGCAATACCTTTGCCCACTCCCGACATCACACCTCCTATAACAAAAACATATTTATGATTCTCTTTCATATACACCTTAACTCATTACCGTATCATATTCCCAAATACCTTCTTACCGCCAAAAAACTGGATATGGCTCCAAGTAACACTCCGGATCCCACTATGTATAAAAACAATGTTCCGAATTCATTTATGTAAAAAGTCAAAGTGTTAAAGGAGCCGAAAAACTGCTCGGACACAGTACCGAAATATGCCGCAAGAGGATAAAAAGCGAACAGCACTATCAGTCCGGACACAAAACCATACAAAATACCTTCAATAACATAGGGACCCCTAACAAACCAATTGCTTGCCCCCACCAACTGCATGACTTCTATTTCATCTTTGTTGGTATAAATGGCCAAGCGTATGGTGTTAAAAACAATCATTATTGAAGCGATCACCAAAAACGAACTTACAAACAAAACAAATGTATCTATCGCATTCATAAATCTATTCAATCTATCTATCACCAACTTGTTCTGATTGTAATTTACTTTTTCAAGAATTCTGTTTTCTCCCGATTTTGCGGACTCATGCTCCTCCAAAAACTTTGCTATTCGTTCATATTGACTCGGATCTTTTGCGCGAATCGCCAAACTCGCGCCGAACGGGTTTTCATCCAGCTCCTCCAATGCCTGTATGGTCAACTGGTCTCCTTTATGTTCTTCCTTGAATTGCTTCAACACATCTTCTTTTGAAGTGTATGTTATGGATTCAACTTCCGGTAGTTGTTCCAATGCGCTTTTCACCTCCAAGACTTTATCTTCAGATACACCGGGCAAAAAATAAGCGTTTATATCAACCTTATTCTTAATTTGCTCCAATGTTGATTCAAGAGCCGCGTTCATAAACAAAGACGCCCCGATTACAAAAAGGGTTATCATCATAATCAACATGGTGGCAAAAGACACAAATGCGTTCCTAAAAAAACCAATAACACCCGATCTTATTACTCTTTTAACCGAAACGAAAAACATAATCAATTGAATTACTCAATAATAAAACTATAAAACATATTTTCCACTCCTGTCATCTCTTACAATTTTTCCGGCGTCCATGGTTATAACTCTACCCCCCACGGAATCAACAACCCCCTTATTATGGGTAGTTAATATGACCGTGGTACCCAGGTCGTTTATCTTTTTCAAAATTTGCACAACTTCGTATGTGTTTATGGGATCCAAATTGCCCGTAGGCTCATCGGCTATCAACATATCCGGTTGAGTTACAATGGCTCGCGCTATCGCAACCCTTTGTTGTTCACCTCCGGACAATTCTCGCGGAAAGTAATCGGCCTTATCATACAAATCAACCAATCCCAGAACATGCAAAACATCGGCGTGAATTTCATCGTTACTCGCCCCCGCAACTTCAAGAGCGAAAGCGATATTTTCATATACGGTTTTTGACCCTATCAAACGAAAGTCTTGAAATATAACTCCTATGCTCCTGCGGAGTCTTGTAATGTCTCTTTTGCTCAAATATTTTGTGTTTGAACGATTTATATAAACTGCGCCTTGACTCGGATACAATTCCGCGAGTATCATTTTCAAAAGCGTGCTTTTGCCCGCCCCGGAATGTCCTACTATTGAAACAAATTCTTCCGGCGCTATACGCAAATTCACAGAGTCCACCGCCGCGGGACCTCCATTATAA
>WFWP01000002.1 GCA_015491055.1 Patescibacteria group bacterium
AATCTCATTACATTCTTTATGCGAATATTGTTATGCGATAACTCATCTAAAAACACTTCCAACACATCTCCGGGTTTTGCTTTCAATACCTCAATCACGGGATTGATACCGTAAATGTAAAAGGAAGATTCGCGCTTTTTTGCAAACTTGCGCTCATGTTTTTTTGTTGTCGCATTCATGATACAATACACTAACATACAACATATCTGTTCCCAAGAAATAAAAAAGTTTACAAAACAATAAATAAACAAACAAATATGAACATAAAGACAATTGCAATAAGTTTGATAACGATAGCGGCGATCGCATTGACGATACAAGCGGTTATGGACAATAAAAAAAGCGATTCTCGTAACGCACAAATTGAAAATGCGGAAATAAACGACTTGGGATTGTTTGAAAACAAAAATCGCGAAGAGGCTGTTCAGCGATTTCTCGGCAAACCGACCGTTGTATTTATGGTTGGCACATTTTGCCCCTATTGTCAAAACGCCATGCCGAAATACAAAACGGATATTTGGGATGTTTACAAAGACAAAATTAACATATTCGCCAATGTCATTGACGGTGAGGACGGAAAAAGATTCAATGTACCCGAAATTCCGCAAGGTTACGACGAGCGGCTTGATTTTAAAAACTTAACCGACCAGAAATGCGATTATGTTCCGAGTTGGGTTTTGTTGGATAAAAACGGCGATGTTATTGACATGTCGTGCGGAGCCTCAAAAAGCATTGACGAACTTATCGCAAATATTGAGAAACAGTTGGAATTATAACAACGACAACCATGTTAATAATGAATGCGTTTGACGCTTCTTTGAAATAAAGACGCGAGCACAAATTTGATGTGACAAGTTATCTAAATACCCACAAATTCATTATCAAGTTTATCCGGATGAACAAGCCTGCCGTAAGTTCTCATGGAGGTGATGATACCCAATGCAAGAGCCTCCATTACCAAATGAGACCCTCCATAACTCATGAAAGGCAAGGTTACTCCGGTGACCGGCAACAGTCCTATATTCATGCCAACATTTACAAAAAATTGACTTAAAAACCAAATTGCCACACCTACGGTAAACAGCACTTCAAAATTGGTTGCGCCATGAGTTGCGAACAGTAACACTCTCCAAATTACAATGCCAAATAATACAAATACTATCAAAGATCCCGCAAAGCCCCACTCTTCCGCAAAAGACGCAAATATAAAATCAGTCTCATGTTCCGGCAAGAATTTTAATTTGCTTTGAGTTCCGTAGCCGACACCCTTGCCCCAAACGCCGCCGGATCCAACCGCTATCATGGATTGGTATGCGTTGTATCCCGCGCCTTGTATATCGGCGAGAGGATGTATAAAACTGATTATTCTTTGCTTCTGATAATCTTGCAAAACAAATTTCCACGCTCCGGCGACAATAATGACGCCCATAATCATAAGAACAAATATATGCCTTCGTGACAATCCGGATGTCAATGTCATACCAAACCATATAAAAACCAAAATCATTGCCGATCCCAAATCGGGTTGTGACAATATAAGCGCAAACAATACGAAAGCATATAGCCCGGAAATAACCACATGTTTAAAACGAGCTATTTCCACATGTCTGCGCGAGAAATACTTTGCCAGAATAATTATCAGCGCCAATTTTGCAAATTCGCTCGGCTGTATCGCAAATGCGCCCAAATCTATCCACGATTTTGCGCCCTGAAAAACACTTCCTATTGCAAACATGATTAGCAGTAAAAAAACCGCAAACAAATATGCGGACAACACTACAAATCTTCTGCGCAAAAACTTGTAATCAATTGCGCTTGATATAAAAAACACGATACTTGCGACAAATATCCACATAACTTGCTTGCGAGCGAACATGTCGGAATCCAAAGACAACATGGACAATACACCAAACACCGCAAGCAAGAGCACGCTTACCATCAAAACCACATCCATTCGCCCGAACACAAATTTCATTTCCTTTACATTAAAACAATAACGGTGCAATTCATTATAAATCAAATGATACATGTAACCAATTTTACGATTCACCGCTACACAATAAAACGGATTGTTCGTCAAAGTATACTTGAATGTTTGCGCAACATGTTCTTTATATGATATTCTTCGCGCCATGAAGAAACAAAAAATACTGGAAAGAAAAGATTTCAGGAAGGTATACACGATAACAATAGACCCTAAAAATGCGAAGGATTTTGATGATGCAATATCCTTCAAACGAACCAAAAAGGGGAATTATGAAATCGGAATACATATAGCGGATGTATCGCACTATGTAAGACCCGGGTCACATGAAGACATGATGGCGAGAGAAAAAACCACCAGCGTTTATCTTGCGGACAAGGTCATACACATGTTACCCGAATCATTATCCGAAAACTTATGCAGTCTGAAAGAAAAAGAAGATAAATTAACCTTTTCCGTAATTTTTGAACTTGATGAAAATGCGAACATATTGAAACGAGAAATATTCAAAACAATGATAAATGTTGACGCAAGTCTGACATATGAACAAGCTCAAAACATAATAGACGGAAATAACAAAGTTGTTAAAAACAGATATGGCAAACTTGTGCGGGACGGTTCAAAATTACAAGACGCGTTGAACAGCTTATTGAAAATATCAAAAAAACTGAATAAAAAAAGAAGGCGTAACGGATCCATCAATTTTAAGAACAAAGAAATAGAATTTATTTTTGACTCAAACAAAAACATAAAAGATGCAAAAATAAAACAAACTCTTCCCGCAATGGACATGATTGAAGATCTCATGTTGTTGGCAAATAAAGAAATAGCCACTTTCATCAGTCAAAAATGCGCAAAAAATAAAAATTGTCACGGTATATACAGAATTCACGATAAGCCTGGCATTAAAGCAATGACGGAATTGAACCTGTTTTTAAAAACAATAGGCATTCAAATGCGGATCAATAAACAAGGGTTTGTACATCCTAAGGAAATAAATAAAATTTTAAGAGAAGTTGAAAATACGCCATATGAAAAAACGGTTAACACGGCGATATTGAGAGCAATGAGTAAAGCGGAATATTCACATAAAAATATCGGACATTTTTCATTGGCATTTGACAATTATACTCATTTCACATCTCCGATAAGACGATACCCTGACATAATGGTTCACAGAATTGTTGAATGCCTGCTATTGGGAAAAATACCCGACAAACACGAATTGAAAGAATACAGAAAACTGGCAAAAAAGAGCACCGAAAAGGAAATTGAAGCGATGCAAATGGAAAGGGAAAGCGTCAAACAAGCCCTTGTTAAATTGTTTGAAAACAAAATTGGTCAAGTATTTACCGGAGAAATAACGGGAATCACTGACTTTGGAGTATTCATAACGGAAACAAAAACCGGAGCTGAAGGATTGACGCATATAACACAACTTCCCGTTAAAGATTACTATGATTTTAATCCTCGCAGTCTTCAATTGATCGGCAGAAATACAAATACAAGATTTACACTGGGACAAAAATTAAAAATTCGCTTGGAAAAAGCCGATACGACAACCGATAAGATAAGCTGGAAAATACTTGATATGTAAATTATCAGACAAGCACCGATTTCGGTATTTTTAACAGTTTATAATTTTGCGTATCGTTGCGCCTCGCGCAATTGAACACTCAATAATTTGCTTACCCCGTCTGAACCCATGGTCACACCATACAATTTATCCGCAACCGACATTGTGGCGCGATTGTGTGTTATCAAAACCATTTGACTGTGTTTGGAAAGTTCTTTTATCATATTCGCATATCTTTGCGAATTCGCCTCATCTAAAGCCGCATCGGTTTCATCCAAAATCACAAACGGAGGCGGACTGACCAAACTCATTGCGAATATCAACGCTATGGAAGTCAATGCTCTCTCTCCTCCGCTCAACGTCTCCAATGCCGACACTTTCTTGCGCGGAGGCTGTGTAACAATATCTATACTGTAAACAATATCGTCAACATGTCCGATATTGGCAATATGATCACCTTTGTTTATTCTTGCGGTGGATAAAATAATTTTTGCGGTACCTCCTCCAAAAAGAATATTGAACAATTTACCAAACTCTTTATTGACAGAATCAACCCCTTTTATAAATCTGTTTCTTATTTCATAATCCAATTGTTTTATTAAAGAAGATATTTTTGAAAAAGTGTGCTTTAAATCGGAAATCTCATTATCCAAAAACTTATAGCGTCTTTGCGCATCTTCATATTCCTTCAACACACTTTCATCAGGCTTGCCGTATTGTTCCAGTATCAATTTCAAACGCTCAATTTCTCTTTTGTCCGGCACATTGCGTGAACCGTTATTGATCCGACGATTCAAACCGATATTCAATCTTTCACCCAACAAAATTTGTATCTCGCTAACATTGTTTCGTAAAAATGATTTATCATCAACCGCCATCTTTTCTCTGCGCTCCAAATCTGAAAGTTTGGCGTTAACTTCGCTCAATTGCGCGCGAATCTTATAAATATCCCTTTCGTATTCCGCTTCTCTTTGGGAGTTTGCTGATATAGATGCATGCAAATTTGATATCTTGGATTCACATTCGGCAATAGCTTTCTCCTGCCCTTCAATCTGTTCTTTAAGTTCACGCAATGTCTTTTTCAAAACCGTTGATTGCTTTACAAAATCGGACGAATTGTCATTCACACTCTTGCGAGAATTTAATTCCAAAGCGACAAAGTCTTCAATAAACTTCTTCGCTACCTCAATGTTCCGCTCATTTATAAGTGATAATAAA
>WFWP01000003.1 GCA_015491055.1 Patescibacteria group bacterium
ATTGTATGGCGAGAAAAGCGATGATAGCCAAGGCGAAAAAGACGCCCAAATATAAATCAAGGGTTATAAGGCGTTGTTTCAAGTGCGGGCGTATTCACGGTTATATGCGCGATTTTGGTATGTGTAGAATTTGTTTCAGAGAGGAAGCTTTGCAAGGTCACATACCCGGTATAAGAAAATCATCATGGTAAACGATCCTGTGGCAGATTTGATAATTCAAATGAAGAACGCCGGAATGGTCGGCAAGTTGTTTGTGGATGTTCCGTATTCTCGATTCAAGCATGCAATAGCCGATGCTTTGAATAGAGCGGGATTTGTGGGTGAAGTTGACAAAAAAGGAAAAGGGGTGAACAAAACCTTGCGTATAGAGTTGATATACTTAAAGGACGGATCACCTAAAATAAAAGGAGTTAAACGAATATCAAAACCGGGGCGCCGTTTGTATAAAGGAGTCAAGCATATATTTCCGGTTCGTTACGGATTCGGTGTTGCGGTATTTTCCACACCAAAGGGTGTGTTGACCGATAAAGAGGCCAGGGAGCGGAATGTGGGAGGAGAGGAGTTGTTCCGCATGTGGTAATTCTTAAATTGATTTGATTATGAGCAGGATAGGTAAACAAAAAATAATAATCCCGTCAGGCACCGAAGTATCGGTTGATGATGGTGTGGTAACGGTGAAAGGCAAGCACGGGACATTAACCAAAAAATATCATCCGAAAATTGATATTACGGTTGAAAACGGTGAAGTTAAAGTAACCCCGAAGGATAATTCAAAGTTTGCGAATGCGCTTTGGGGAACATTCAGTTCGCATATTAAAAATATGATAAAAGGCGTGAATTCCCCTTTTACGAAAGAGTTGGTGGTTGAGGGTGTGGGATTTAAGGTTGCGCTGAACGGAAACACTTTGAACTTAAAGGTTGGATATTCTCATGATGTGAATTTTGAGATTCCGGAGGGTATTTCCGCTGAAGTTGAAAAAAATACCATCAAGTTGAGTGGAGCGGATAAGGAGTTGCTCGGTCAATTTGCCGCAGATGTGCGAGCAAGCAAGAAACCGGAGCCGTACAAAGGTAAGGGTATAAGATATGGCGATGAGATTATCAGGCGAAAGCAAGGCAAGAGAGCGACATAATGCGATTTGACTTGATATGTCGTTGAATATAATATAACGCGAATTATGGTTAAAAATCCGAAAACATTGAGGAGAGAATCAAGAAAGCGAAGGATACGCGCAAGAGTGTTTGGAACTGCCGAGCGTCCGCGCATCTCTGTTTTCAGATCAAATACCCGAATGGTTGCGCAGGTTATTGATGATGTTGCCGGAAAAACATTGGCGTATGTTTCCACGTCTGCCGTATCGGGAAAGGATATGAAAGAAAAGGTGTTGAATGCGGGCGCGGAACTTGCTCAAAAAATGAAAGATAAGAATATAGATTCCGCGGTTTTTGACAGAGGAGGATATGCGTATGTTGGAAATGTCAAGACGTTTGCGGATGCTGTTCGTGATGGTGGCATAAAGTTTTAATAAATTCATGAGTTATGACCGAGGATAAAATTACAAAAAATAACAACAAAGAGATTACCACCGATTCTTCGAAGGTGAATGAGATTGATGGATTTAAGAAAGGTGCCGTTTCCGGGTCCGGTGATACCGCGAACAAATCGGGTACCGTAAAGAGAAATCAATTCGGGCCGAAACGCAGATTTGAGAAAAATAAAAAAAGGGGAAGAGGGCGCGTGGAGCGCAAGCCTGAATTTGAACAAAAAATAGTTGATATAAGAAGAGTGGTAAGAGTTATGGCGGGGGGTCGCAGATTCAGTTTTTCCGTAACCATGATAGTGGGAGATAAAAAAGGTAGAGTGGGTGTTGGTGTGGGTAAAAGTAATGATACAACCATAGCTATTGAGAAAGCCACAAGAGATGCCAAGAAGAATATGGTCAAATTGAATCTGACAGATGACATGAGCATACCGCATGATGTAGAGGCGAAATATGGAGCGTCTGTTGTGCAAATACGCCCCGCAAAAGGAAAAGGTCTTGTGGCGGGCGCCTCCGTGAGAAGTGTATTGGAATTGGCGGGCGTTACGGATGTTACTTCAAAATTGCTTTCTCGCAGTAAAAACAGGATAAACAATTCTCGCGCGGCGATTAAGGCATTATTGCAGCTCAATGATGTGCAAAAAGTTGCCGAAAACAGAGGGCGCGATAGTGATGAGCAAAATAATTGATTGATATATATTGAATTATGATACAGATACATAATATACAAAGAGCTGATGTACCGAAGCCCAAAAAACGAGTGGGGCGAGGAGGCAAAAGAGGCAAAACTTGCGGACATGGCCATAAAGGTCAAAAGCAACATGGTCGTCATGGTATACGACCGCAAATTAGGGATTTCATAAAAAGTTTGCCCAAGTTGCGCGGACATGGAAAGAATCGCGCGCGCTCCGTCAACACGGGCAAACCTGAGATACTTAATGTCGGTTTGAATGATTTATCCGTGTTTGAATCCGGTGAAATCGTATCTCCGGCATCGCTTGTGGAAAAAGGTGTTGTGGGAACCGTGGGAGGAAAATTACCGAAGATTAAGATTTTGGCAAATGGAGATATCAAAGCGAAAATTTCAGTTCAGAATTGCGCTTTGTCGGATAGCGCAAGGAAAGCGATAGAGAATGCCGGAGGTGAGATCAAATAATTTGTCTATATGTTGCACACATTCATACATAAAGTAAAACTCGCGTTTTCGGATCCCGCTTTGCGCAGGAGGA
>WFWP01000004.1 GCA_015491055.1 Patescibacteria group bacterium
GTCTATATGTTGCACACATTCATACATAAAGTAAAACTCGCGTTTTCGGATCCCGCTTTGCGCAGGAGGATATTGTTTGTGTTATTCGCCTTGATTTTGTTTCGTATATTGGCGTCAATACCGGTGCCCGGTGTTGACACGGGCAGGTTGGCGGAGTTTTTTGCCAACAATGAGTTTTTCGGAATGTTGAATATTTTTTCAGGTGGAGGTTTGTCCAATTTGTCCATAGTTATGCTCGGTGTGGCGCCGTATATTACCGCAAGTATCATAATGCAACTTTCAACCGTAATAAGCAAGAAAATGAAAGCGTTGCAAACCGAAGAAGGTGAAGCCGGGCGAGTAAAGTTTATGCAATACGGCAGATATTTGTCAGTTCCTCTTGCCGCTTTGCAGGGGTATGGGTTTTTGACATTTTTGCAAAGTCAGGGAGTTTTGTCTCCCATGGGTGCGTATGAAATGTTTGTAAATGTATTGATTATTGTTGCCGGATCGGTGTTGTTGATGTGGATTGGAGAGTTGGTTACCGAGTTTGGTATAGGAAATGGAGTGTCACTGATAATATTTGCCGGTATAGTGGCGAGTTTGCCTGCCACCGTAAGTCAGCTTTTGTTTAATTATGACCCTTCGCAAATACCGCTTTATGTGGCATTTACAGCAATAGCATTGTTGGTTACCGCAGCGGTCGTGTATATAACGGAAGCTGAACGCCCGGTACCGATAACATATTCGCGTCAAGCCAGGAAAGGTGTCACTTTCGGAACCGGAGCTGCGACATATTTGCCCTTGCGACTTAATCAAGCCGGTGTTATCCCGATTATTTTCGCATTGTCAATTTTATTGATGCCTCAAATGCTCGCGCAAGTGTTGAGCGCGTTTGATTTGCCGTATGTGACGGGGGTTATGCAGTCTATTGCGGCATTTTTGTCCAATACCGTAAATTATGCGATTATCTACTTTATTCTTGTTGTCGGACTTACATATTTCTATACGGCGGTGACATTCGACCCCGATCAAATAGCCACAAATTTGCAGAAGAGCGGAGGTTATATACATGGTATTCGTCCGGGAGAAGCGACCGCGGAATATTTGGGACATGTGATTACGCGCATTACCTTTTTCGGCGCGCTGTTTTTGGGAGTTGTTGCGGTTTTGCCTCTCGGTTTGCAGTTGTTTACGGGAAATCAATCGCTTGCGATAGGAGGTACGGCTTTGTTGATTGTGGTATCTGTGGTTTTGGATTTGGTCAAGAAGATTGATGCGCAGGTGTCAATCAAGTATTGATGTGTCGGAATGTGTTAAGGCACGCTTCTTATTTTCTTATTACAACATGAGCATTTGTAATGGTCTTATTTTTTATTTTGTGCAAGAGTAGATAAGTCTGCACACAACTCGCAACAATACCTCTGTTATAACGAAAATCACCAAACAATTCGCTACGATGCGCGATCACGCGTTTGAAATTTCAAGGGAATTTCTTTAATCGGGATTTTTTGTAAAATTCATATTCGTTATAATGGTCTTGCACTTTTCATTTTTGTATACAAAAACTTGACAGTCGTATTTCACATTTTTCTTTAAAAAAATAATTTTTTTTGGTTGATTATTGTTATAATCATCGTATGCTTATTTTCGCGAGAGTATATGTTTTTGTTTTTATATTGTTGCCCGTAATGTTTTTGGGTAATACGATTTTTGCGCAACAAGTCAAATATCAACAAGTCCCAAATCAAGTGGTGGATCCTTCCGTTCCTCCAACCATTACCGTATCTCCCGATGCTGAATTGCAGAGTAAGTGTCCGGATTGCGGTTATGTAACTTACAGACTGGTCAGACAATTAAATTGCGGGGCTACGGTTGCGGTAGAAGACGAGAATGATTCCGAGGCGCCCACATGCATTTTGGTGCCGAGAGTGTCTTTGGAGGGGGCTGTTATTCTTGAATGGGACACCGTTAATGCCGGTGTCGCGTTTATAGATATGGGTGTCGGCCATGTGGACCCGACAGGTGGTGCCAGGGTGGTTACTCCGACACGAGATACGACATACAACATGACGGTGATAAATGATTACGGGAAAGTCAATGTTTGCAGCGCGCAGGTAAATATAAGTGATTACGCATCAAAAGAAAATTCAGTTTCAATTCTTGTTGATAACCGAGAGAAAGAAAAAGAATTTGACACAAACAATCAAATACGCGACAATCGCAACTCGGAGTTGTATTCGTACAATGAAGATTCCGTTTTTAGAGGTAATGTGAACAGTAATGAATATAACAATAATGACGAGTCGGATTTTGTAAGGGTTGTACCGCACACAGCAACAATGTCGGTAAACGGCATATCCAAAGGTGCGACATCGTTTTTTGCAAGTGATTGGTTTGTTATTTTATCATTCGCGTTTTTGTTCTTTTTTGCATTATGGTTGATTATCCGCAATGGATTCAAATAATGTATAAAGAGATATTGATAATTATAAAGCATAAAGTTTGTTTTTTTAACCATGACTTGCTCGTTTCTGTTTTGCGCGCAACACAAGCACCGTTTTGACTTTTTTATAAAGTAATCTACTCTTGTATTTGTTATGATTTGCGACAAAAAAACAAAATTTTATGAACGCGCTGAATACAAGAATGTCAATTTACATAACGGCGGGGCAATTATAATGGTGTTGGTGTTTTCAGCGGTTTTTGCAATGACAGTCGGAGCTTTGTCGCAATTTGTGCTACAACAAAATGTTCTCGGTAGGGGAAAGGTGGCAAAAGAGCAAGCGATACAAATAGCCGAAGCGGGAATTGAGTATTATAAATGGCGTTTGGCGCATAATCCCGATAAAGATTCAGAAACTGTAACCGTTGAATATAAAGATCCCGATACCGGAGACAAGATTGGAGAGTTTACAATAATTTCAAATGTCAATAAACAGTGTGGCGTTGTTATGCACAGAGATATAGATTCCACAGGCGTATCTTATCTTGATACCAGGTTTGAGCGAACGGTAAGCGCAAGATATATGCTGCCAAGTGTCGCCAATTATTCAGCGATACTTAATGCCGGAGTTTGGTACGGTTCTTCTTCCAATGTTATAGGCCCCATTCATTCCAATGAGGGAATTCGCATGGATGGAGTTCACAATTCCACCGTGTCCAGTGCAGTGCCCTTTTGGACATGTGATTACGATTTTGGTTGCAATCCTGCTCAAACAAAAGACGGTGTATGGGGCTTGGGTGGTAATCCCGCATTATGGAAATATCCGGACGGCGCAATAAATTTCACCCAAATGAATATAGATTTTGCGGATTTGAAAGTAAGGGCGCAAAATTCAGGGAGGTATTTTCCCAGTGTTTCAAACGGCGCGGGAAACAAAGGATATAGAATAGTTTTTAAAAGTGATGGCACATTTGATATGTATAGAGTGGACAATGCGCAATATAATTGGGGATGGGAATCGGGTTGGAGAGTTGAAAAAAATTATCATACCATCGTGTCCGAAACATTTATGGGGAATTATACGATACCCAATGATTGCGCTTTGATTTTCGTCGAGGATCAAACTTGGGTTGAAGGTTCAATAAGCGGAAAAATTGCACTGGTTGCGGCAGATGTTGATCGCGCTTATGATCCCGATATTATTTTACATAACAATTTGGTGCAAGCGACAGGGGCGCCAAATGACGGTTTGACTATGATTTCAGAAAGAAACATATTAATATCGGCAAAATCTGCGGAAGACTTAACCATTGAGGCGATCATGGTTACTCCAAATGGGAAAATAGGCAGAAATCATTATGTTGAAACACCGGGGTATTATTATGCAGATGCCGGCAACGGTTTACAATTCATATACATGAACGGAGTCGGAAATAAACAAGATCTGAATTCTTATACATTTAACGGCACAATTGTGTCGGACGAACGCTCGGGATTGAAATGGACATATTCAGTGTATAAATACGGTTATGGTTACGATATTCAAATATCGGGATTCGTAAATCGCAACGCTTCATACGAAAGGGTGCTTGCGCTTGATCCGCCGCCATTTGCACCCAGTGTGTCAACCGTGCCTTATTACAGCGCATGGAGGGAGAGATGAATTAATATAAGAAATTTAACTTCAATATATGCGAACTACCATAAGTGGCCGGCTACATAATTTGTGGCGGTATGATCAATATGTGATACAATGTCCGCCGTCATGTCACATATTATTCTTGCGAATTGGAAATTGAACCCGATGTCCTTTAAGGATGCGAAATTTCTTTTTGAGAATATAAAAAATACGATTGCCAGATTGAGATCGGTTAAGGTGATAATTGCGCCACCTGCGGTGTTTTTATATCCATTATCCAATGGATACAAGGGCAACAAGGTGGAATTCTCCGCTCAGAAAATAAGCGAATATGAAGCCGGTGCACATACGGGAGAAATTAGCGCGGAACAATTTGCCGACGCGGGAGCAAGGTACGCATTGATAGGACACAGTGAATGCGGAGAAACTCCGGATCAAGTGCGAATAAAAACTTTCTTATCTTGCAAACACAAATTGACCCCGATAATCTTTGTGGGGGAATCGGATAGAGACGAACAAGGTGCATATTTGTTTGAAATAAAAAAACAAATCAAGAATGCCATATCGGAATTGCCCAAGTCCCGCATCATAGACATAATCTTTTGTTATGAGTCGGTTTGGGCATTTGAAAACGAGTGCGAGTTGAGTGTTTACGATATTCACACTATGATTCTGTTTATACGAAAAACTTTGTCTGAATTGTGCGGGAGCGAAATATCGCGTAAAATAAGAATCATATATGCAGGTTCCGTAAATAATGGTAATGCGGCAAGTATTTTGAGCATAGAGGACCTGGACGGGATAGGAGTTGGCAGATCCGGGTTGAATATGAATGAATTTTCCGAGTTGTTGAAAGTTGCAAATAAAGTTTGATTGCCATGTCGTTGAGTTTGTACATGTTGCCATGTTGTTTTTAGGAGATATATCTTATGAGAAATTGAGAGAAAAAACCGTCTTGTTAAGGGCGGGATTAAATTTACCTTTGGGGGCAAACGGCAGGGTGATTGATGATTTTAGATTGAAAAAAGCTTTGCCGACAATTCGATATCTTGCGGAGAATTGCAAAAAATTGGTGATAATAGCTCATATAGGCAGAAATAGGGACATTTCTTTAAAGCCGGTGATTGATGTGTTAAACGAGCATATTTCACATTATGACAACATTGAAGTTTACGAGAATTTGAGACAAGATCCGAGAGAATATTCGGACAAAGAATCGGACAGAGATGAATACGCAAAAGAATTGATACAACGCAGCGGGGCGGATTTGTTTGTTCAAGATGCCTTTTCGGTTTGTCATAGAAATCATGCAAGCATTACAAGCATTCCTAAATTTTTGCAAAGTTGCGCCGGCTTTTTGATTGAGAAAGAATTGTTGGAATTGAACAAAGCATTAAACCCGTTGAGACCGTCAATTTTCATTTTGGGAGGCGCGAAATTTGCAACAAAAGAACCTCTTATAAGAAAGTTTTTGAAATTGTACGACAAGATATTCATAGGTGGAGCGATAGCCAATGAATTTTTTGAGAGTCGCGGTTATGAAATCGGGCATTCGCTTACGCATAAAAGCGTGATACCGCATGACATTTTATATAATGAAAATATTTTGTTACCCGAATTTGTATCCGTTGTTTATGAGGACTATGAGCCACCGGTTGAAGTTAAACCGAAAGATATATTGCCCGAAATGAAGATAGTTGATGTGACCTTGCCTGTTGATTTGTTTAAAAATGAATATGCATCCGTATTGTGGAACGGTCCTCTTGGATATTATGAAGCGGGTTTTATAAGGGGTACCGATACACTATTGAGAATGTTGCATGGTTTGAGAAGGCGTGATCCGGATGCGTGCATAATCACGGGAGGGGGTGATACCCTGGCGACCATAAGCGCCGAGCGAAGAAATATATTTACACATATTTCTTCCGGAGGCGGGGCCATGCTTACATATCTTGAAAAGGGTAATCTTCCCGGACTGCTTGCTTTGCAAATACAATAAGCGCATCTGCATATATATATGCAGATGGCGAACCGATATAAAAATTTGCATAAGGTTATATTATGTGTATAATGCTTGCACCTATGTGCGTTTAGCGCACCAATGGGCAAAATGGTATTTGTGTGATTTATACGTTCTGCCCATTGAGATATGGGTTTTTATATTGCATATGAAATTTATTTTGGGAAAAAAAGTTGGGATGACGCAGATATTTGATGAGAGCGGGTCCGTATATCCGGCTACGGTATTGAAGGCGTCCCCGATAACCGTTTTGTGCATAAAAAACAAGGAGAAACACGGATATGATGCCGTGCAAATAGGTACGGGAGAAAGAAAGGAGAAAAATATAAATAAGGCCCAAATAGGGCAATTTGGAAAGTATGGCAACTTCTCCAAGGTTATGGAAGTACGTGTTGATGTAAACAGTCACATAAGGAATGATGATCTGAATCCCGGTGACAAAATAAGTGTGGACACTTTTGAAGTTGGAGACAAGGTGCAAGTAAGCGCAATAAGTAAAGCGAAAGGATTTCAAGGAGTTGTTAAGAGGCACGGTTTTAGCGGCGGTAGGAGAAGTCATGGTAATAAACATCAAGAGAGAAGTCCCGGTTCCATAGGGGCGACGGGCCCGGCTCGTGTGTTTAAGGGTGTTAAAATGGCAGGTCGCATGGGGGGTAAACGCGTTACTGTCAAGAATTTGAAAGTGTTGCAAATTGATAAAGACGCGGGTATCATTGTCGTCTCCGGAGCCGTACCCGGTGTGAGAGGTGGGTATGTTGAGGTTATGGCAGTGAGAAAATAGATTGGATAATTGCAAAATATGAAAGTAGATGTTTACACAACAAAAGGTGACAAGAAGGGAAGCGCGATCGTGTCTGATATTGTATTCGGCGCGAGCGATAATGATGCATTATTGCATCAAGTGGTTGTGAGCATGATGTCTAACAAGAGGCAACCCATAGCGCACACCAAAGACAGATCTGAAGTCAGAGGAGGAGGTAAAAAGCCTTGGAGACAAAAAGGACTGGGGCGCGCGCGTCACGGTTCAAGCAGATCTCCGATTTGGAGAGGGGGAGGTGTTACTTTCGGTCCCACCAAAGAAAAGAACTTTAAAAAGAAAATAAATTCAAAGATGCGCGCGAAAGCGCTGTATGTTGCGTTGTCCGGCAAATTTCGGGAAGGCGGCGTTTTGTTTGTGGATGCCTTCAATTTTGAGATGCCAAAAACCGCAAGCGCAAAATCCGTTATTGATAATTTGTCCGGTATTGACGGTTTCGAGACTTTGAAATCCAAGTTTAACGCCGCCATCATATTTATCGCCGAAAAAGATGAAAATTTGATAAAGAGTTTTGCAAATTTTGGAAATATAGATGTAAAAGAAATCAGAAACGCAAACCCGGTTGATGTTTTGACACATAAAAATGTTATCATAGCGAATCCTGAAGCATCCAGTGCCATATTGGAAAGTCGCATAAATAAAGTTAATTGATAATGATTATGAAGAAAGACGGCACACAACAAAATAGTTTTGCGAACATGCAAGCGTCGGAGATTTTGTTGAGACCGCGCTTGACGGAGAAATCTGTCTTGATGATGGAAAAAAATGTGTATGTTTTTGAAGTATCCTCTCGCGCAAATAAGGTCATGGTTAAAAATGCAATCAAGTCTGTTTATGATGTGAATCCTGTAAAGGTTGCCATAGTGAACGCAAAACCGAAAAAGAAACGAAGTGTGCGAACGGGAAAGATAGGCGTAAAAAGCGGTCATAAAAAGGCATATGTGTATTTGAAGGATGGAGATAGCATAAGCATTATGTAGGATTTGTTATTTGATTAAGTGTTAATTGATTATTATGAAAAAGTATAATCCGACAACACCCGGAAGAAGAGGAATGACGCAAGTTTCATACAGATCTTTGCTGTCCGGAGACAAACCTTTTAAAAAATTAACCAAAGGTTTCAAGCGAGGAGTTGGAAGAAACAATCAAGGACGTATAACAACTCGTCACAAAGGCGGAGGTGTTAAGCGCGTATATCGTTTGATTGATTTTAAATATGATAAGCGAGACATACCCGCAAAAATTTCCACCATTGAATACGATCCCAACAGAAGTGCGTTTATAGGTTTGGTCACATATTTGGACGGGGAAAAACGATATATAATCGTGCCCGACAATATGAAGGTTGGAGACACTTTTATCGTATCTGACAAAGAAGAAGTAAAGATAAAAACGGGAAACAGAAAGCCTATTGGGCAAATGCCTGTCGGCACTATGATTTACAACATTGAAATCAAGCCCGGTAGCGGCGCAAAACTTGCGCGCAGCGCGGGTAACTTTGCGGAGGTTGTGGGGCATGACCAAGGGTACACTCAAATAAAAATGCCAAGCACCGAAGTGAGGAAAGTGCTCAGCGCATGCTGGGCAACCGTTGGCGGCGCGAGCAATACGGAGCACAGATTGGTAAACATAGGAAAGGCGGGTAGAAAACGCAAGATGGGTATAAGGCCGACGGTAAGAGGTAGTGCAATGAATGCGGTGGACCACCCATATGGCGGTGGAGAAGGTAAGGCCGGGCGCGGGCGTCGCAGAGCTGTTTCCAAGTGGGGTAAACCGACAGGTATAGGTCAAAAAACTCGCAGAAAGAATAAGTATTCCGACAAATTTATCGTAAGTCGCAGAAAAGTGGGAAGAAGGAGATAGTGATTTTGTATATTTGTCAAGTTTTTTATACACAAGTTATACACAGCGCGCTTTGATTTTCTCGGATTTTTGGTGTTGAATTTGGAACTGCATTGTAAATTATGATGGTTTCCGCAAAAACAAATTCTAAATCGGATGCAAACCGTGATAGGGGTATAGGTGAAAAATACGGCAATAATAGGAGAAAAAAAATAGTTTTGTTCGTCGGACCAGTGCCCGCAGAGGTTATACGAAAATGGAAAGAGCAAGAGCAACCAAAGTTTTTGTTGTATAACTTGCAAAGCAAGAAACAGTCAAAAGAAGAAATTGAAGAGGCGCGAGAGGTTTTTGACAAGGTTATACTGTGTGCGTTTTCAAGTGAAGATTCAATTGCATCAGCGATTTTGGAATTCAGGGATGACATTATCGCCATAACATCTCGCAGTGAGGAGAAGATGTGGTATTTCAAAAGAACCATTCCGCATGTACCGTATGTTTTATCTCCAACGGAGAAGTCTTTGTTGTGGGCAACAGATAAAATAGAAATGCGCAAAAGAATGGCCGTTTACGATTCAAAGATAATACCCAAGTTTGCGGTTGTGCAAGATGCGGATGAAAAGACCATTGAAGTTATTGAGAAAAATATAGGATATCCATTGATGGTGAAACCCTCCGGTTTGTCCGCAAGTATGCTTGTTACAAATTGTTATCATAGAGATGAATTGGAAAAAACTTTATCGGCGGTTTTTAAAAGAGCAAATATATTTCACCGCCTTTATAAGGAATTTTATAAAGATGATACACCGCAAGTTCTTGTTGAAGAGTTGATGGAAGGTGAAATGTATTCGGTTGACGGAGTGGTTGACGGTACGGGCGAATGTTATGTATATCCTTCCGTTCACATAAAGACCGGGAAACAGATTGGTTTTGATGATTACTTCGGTTATCAGCAAATGACGCCAACTCTTCTTAAACAAGAGAGTTTTGACGCTTTGGAGCAGGTTGCAATTAAAGGGGTTAAGGCGTTGGGATTGAGGAATACTCATTTTCATATTGAGTTTATAAGAACGGAGGAAGGATGGAAGATAATTGAAATTGCGCCGAGAATAGGGGGGTTTAGGCAAGATTTATATAAACTGTCTTACGGTATAGATTGCACAACAAACGATATACGCATACGAATGGGTCTGAAGCCCAAGATATTGAAGAGCAAGAAAGGTTACACCGCGGCGTTAAAAATTTTTGCAAAGAGAGAAGGGGTAATAAAAAGCATAAAAGGATTGAAAAAAGTAAAAGAGTTGGCATCGGTTGTAAGTGTAACCCAAAAGCAAACAAACGGAGACAAGGTCTTGTTTGCAAAAAACGGAGGGAGGGCGGTTTTTGTGATAATACTGCATAATAAAGATCGCTCGGAACTTTTGGCGGATATCAGAAGAGTGGAACAAGAGTTGGAGATTGTGGTAGAATAGATGGTGCAGTGATAATTTTGTTATATGAAAAAAGTTGCAATATTCGGCACCAACAAAAACATACATGCCACGAGACGCATTATTGAAGAACTTGAAAAAAGAAAGATCAAATATGATTTTTTGAGTCATGATGACATTGTCTATTCATCTTCTGAAACGCCTTTGCATAAAGGTAAGCCTATTGATTTTGCTTCATATGGTGTCGCTTTTTTTCGTACGGCGGGATATACGGTTGATGATGTGCCTTTTTCATTTCGATTAGAGAATGAAATAAGAATTCTTTCTGATCATTTAATATCACACAACATACCTTTTATAAATGAGAATATTATTCGATCATATCCTTTTTATAATAAATTTACTCAGTCACAGATTTTCCAGATACATAATATTGTGACACCTAAGACATTTCACGTGAATAGAAATACTCCAGAAAATATTTTGCATATTATGAAAATGCATGGTCTGAATTTCCCCATTGTTTTAAAAAGAAGTGCAGGATCACAAGGTAAGTCTGTGTATCTCATTAATACTGAAGATGAGCTCAAAAAACATCTTTATGATAGACAAAATATAAACTATATACTACAAGAGTATATAGAAAATAAAGAAGACTACAGAGTCCTTTTTATAAACAAAAAAGTAATTGGCATTATGAAGAGGTCTTCAGTCAATGGTGAATGGCGGAATAATTTTTCATTAGGCGGTTCGGTAACGTATTATCATGATGAAAAAATGGAGGCATTTGTGTATGATATTTGTATGAAAATCGGTTTTGATAATGCTGGTGTGGATATCATTGTATACAAGGATAAGATGTATGTATTAGAAATAAATCTAACTCCGGGCTTTGAGGGATTTGAAAAGGCTATTAATGTTAATGTGGCTGCAGAATTTGTATCAATATTGGAAGAAAAAATCAGAAGAGTGGAGCAAGAGTTGTAGATTGTTATAGGCTAATTAAGAGAGAAATTTATGAAAATAAAATATGCAACAGCACATAAATGGGTTAAGGGTGTAGACGCTGACCTACTTGTGTCTTTTGGTAAAAATGCAGCAAATCGTCTCAAGTCAACTTTAAAAAAATTGATGCATTGGACATAGTAACTGAAGTTATAAGAGTCGATGAGGATTTTTTAAATTGGTTTATTCCTATGTATGAGGCACGCATAAATTCAAAAGATAATTCAAGAGTAATTGATATTAGGA
>WFWP01000005.1 GCA_015491055.1 Patescibacteria group bacterium
AATTGTGAATGCATTATGATAATACATCTGTGAAAATTATAGCATCAATGTATACATCAATGTACTTGACATTATACAGTTTATATTGTATTCTCGCAACATAGTAACAAAGCCCGCCACATGACACAAAGACACAATACAACTATAAAAATTGCAATAATTGGTATCATAATCATCTCGTTGTTTGGATACATTGCGTATATAAGACTTGAACAAAACAAAACAAAAGAAAACAACCCAAAGGAAAAACTCAGTCCGATTGTAACATTGATAAAAGCGAAAGAGCTTGAAAAAAACGGAGACTCTTCCCTGCATGCATTGGGTACAATTGTCGCAAAAAATGATGCGAAGTTGCAATTTAAAATTCCGGGACAAATCACAAATATTTACGTAAAAACCGGAGATTATGTTAAAGCGGGAACATTAATCGCGGAAATTGACAACAGTATGCAACAAGCGCAAGTCACTCAAGCGTTAGGTATGCTTGAAACTGCAAATGCTCAAGCGAAATCAGCAAAAGCGCAACTTAAAAAAATGCTACGCGGAACACGCGAAGAAGAATTGCAAATCTTGGAGGCAAATCTCGCAGATTCAAACATCACAAAAAATAATGCGGAAACATTAGCTAAAAATGCATTGTTGAGCGCTTACGCAATTATAAATCAAAACATAATTCATGGTACAGACCGATTGTTCAGAAACGCATCAAAGTATAATCCCAAATTGGATTTCATACTTGCGGATTCGGATTTACGAGATGAATTGAGCGCGCGTAGAGTTGACATAAGATATATCTTGAACAGACATAAAAAAATACTCTCGTTAACAAATGAGGACCTTGACATAAAGTCCGAAATACAAACCGTGATTTCGGAGTTACAACAAATCAAACGATTTTACGACAAATTGCTGCTCGCAATAGATAAAGCGATACTGCCAAAAGAACTTGAAAACGAATATGCAAACATGGTGGTGTCCGCCCGCGCCCAAATATTGCAACAAATCAATTTGCTAACTAACTCATTGAACACAATTGAACATACGGAAAACGCCTTAATTATAGCGAAAACAAATTTACAACAAGCCAAAAACGGCGCCAGATCCGAAGACATAAAAACAAGCGAGGCGCAATTAAACATGGCCGAGGCGTCGATTCTCACCGCATTGGGAAAATACCAATCCGCCCTTTCTGCCCTGGAAAAGACGAGAATTCGCGCGCCCATATCCGGAACATTGGCATACTTAAATGCAGATATAGGAGATTTTGTAGGTACGCAAACAATAGGAAAGATTATAGGAGACAAAGCAAAGGAAATAATATTCTACATACCAGATACTGATATGTCCAGAATAAACATAAACGACACAATAATAACTCAAAACGGCGTTAGAGGCAGGGTTACAAGCATAACAAAAAGCGCCGATAATTCGAGAAAACACATTGAAGTTAAGGCAATCTTAAACACCGACACAAATCTGCCGGATGGAGCCACGGTAAACATAACGATAAAAAACAATAAAAAAGTTAGAAATAATTCAGAAACCTCAAATAAAGATTATATACTTGCACCTCTGAATGCCATAAAATTTGACACCGACAAGACCGTAATGTTTACAGTAATAGAAGAAGACAACAAAAACATACTGAAAGCCATACCTGTTACCTTAGGGCAAGTGTACGGAAACATGATACAAGTTTACAACATATCTCCGGACTTAAGAGTGGTTACCGATGTAAGGGGTCTGCGAGAAAATCAAACCGTGCAAATAAAAGATAATGCACAATCAACATCATCTGAAACCGAGAAATAATAAAACATATCATGTTCAAATTTTGGTCATTCTTTCTCAAAAAATCGCAATTCACGGTTTTGCTGTCAATGTCTTTGATTGTTTTCGGAATTTTATCATTAATTCAAATTCCCAAAGAATCAACACCTAAAATCGAACTCCCCATGGCAATTATAATCACATCTCTGCCGGGAGCGAGCGCGTATGATGTGGAACAACTTATAACCGATAAAATAGAAAAAACGCTGGATAAGAATCTGGAAAATATAAAAAATATAAAATCCGAATCAAGAAACGACATTTCAAAAATAACTGTTGAATTCAAAATAGACACCGATATTAAAAAAGCAATTGACGAATTGAAAGATGAAATTGACAAAATAAAAAACGACCTTCCCGAAGATGCGACGGAGCCCGAAATCTTAAAAATAAATTTTGCAAAACAACCCGTACTTACTTTTGCCATTGGGGCAAAAGTTCCACAAGAAGCGTTGCTATATATATCAAAATCACTGAAAAAAGAATTGGAACAATTACCGGACATATCAAAAGTAGAAATAAGCGGTGTGCCTGAACGAGAAATATATGTGCTTGCAAAAAGAGAAAAACTGGCAAAATACGGATTAACATTGACAGATATTGCAAACGCGATACAAGCTCAAAATGTAACAATGCCCGGCGGAACCCTAAACACAAACAATACGGAATATACGGTAAGATTTGACGGAGATATCAAAAGTATAGATGAGATGTCTAAAATACCCATCCTCTCTGTTGAGAAAGCGCCGGTTACTCTACGAGAGGTCGCTACAATAATAGACGGATTCTCAAAACCCGAAATTATAGTGAGAACATCAATAAACGGCAGCCCTTCGGTTAACGCATTTATGGTAAACGTATATAAAAAAGCCGACTCTCAAATCACAAGTGTGGGAGTTTCCGTAAAAAATAAACTCAAAGAATTGCAGCAACCGGGCGGTCTTTTATACGGTATGTCTATAGTATATTCCACAGATAGGGCCCAAATGCTATATGACGACTTATTCACGCTCGGTACGAGCGGTTTGGTAACAGTTGTGTTGGTGATGACAATTCTGTTTGCAACAATAGGCGCGAGAGAAGCGTTACTCGCAGGCATTGCAATTCCACTATCATTTTTGATGTCTTTCATAGGCTTGCAAATGACGGGTAATTCCATAAATTTCGTAAGTTTATTCGCACTAATATTGGCGACCGGAATAATAGTTGATTCCGCAATAGTTATCGTTGAAGGTATAAATACAAAAATCAAACAACATTCCAAGTCAACCATGCCTTCACTTAAATCGTCATGGCAAACCCTGAAGCAGTATCATGCGCCTCTCACATCAGGAACACTTACAACAATAGCGGTATTTATTCCCCTGTTTACCATATCGGGAGTTACGGGAGAATTTATATCGGTTATACCATACACAATCATATTTGTATTGGCATCCTCGTTATTTACGGCATTAGCAATAGTGCCTACGCTGGGAGTGTTGTTCATAAAACCCCACAATACAAAAAGTAAATTTGAACATATTCGTAAAACATACATCAGTAAAATTAATACCATTTATGAAAGATTTTTGACAGATTTCTTGTCGGACAAGCGTAACTCAAACACGATGATCGCAATTATGATTGTTTTGTTTGTATCTGCGCTAACTTTACCTATAATCGGGGCAATCAAAGTGGAATTTTTTCCGCGTGAAAACAGTAAATATGTTTTTATTGAAATTGAACTTGATAACAACACATCGCTTGAAAAAACAGATTTGGAAATAAGAAAAATTGAAGAATTGATTTACGATGTGTATGGTATAAAATCATTCAGCGCCATAGCGGGACAATCAAGTCCTTTCTCAGATGTTTTCTCCGGCATAAGAAAAGATTCTAAAATAGGTACTATTATCATAAATCTCAATGAAAAGTCCGGCATGAAAAGTGTTGAGTTGATTAATGTGTTGAGAACCAAGCTCCAAAATATTACCACATCCGATATTTTGGTTGGACAAATGGAAGAAGGACCACCGATAGGAGCGCCGATAGTTATAACTTTTTACGGTAACGATTTGCAATATTTGGACGATGCGGCAAACAACGCAAAAGCTATACTTGAAAACATATACGGAACCACTGCGGTTAAGTCCACAACAAAAGATAATTCATCAGGTTTTGTCATCACCACAGACAAATTAAAATCCATAACAAACGGAGTTACCCCGCTATCAATAGCCCGCAATATACACACGGCATTGTCCGGAACAAAAGCCACATCCATCAAATTATCAGAAACGGATATCCCTGTAACAGTTAAAATGGAATTTGAAAATTCAAGTATTGCACCGTATTCCAACCATGCAACAATTGATGTTTTACGTTCACTCCCATTAGGAACTGTATCCGGTACACAACAAGCAAACTTAAATAAATCACTTATTGCGGGATCATTCATAAATGCGGGATTAGAGCAAAGCAGGTCTGTTATAAAGCATGAAAATACGAAGCGCATATCGCAAGTAACAGGACGATTGCAAAACGACGCGAATACGAAAATTGTAACCGATGAATTTGTAATGAAAATGCAAGAAAAGAAGATACTGCCTAACGATATATATATGAAAATCGGAGGAGAAAATGAAGAAGTTGATCAAAGTTTTGCGGACATGTTTACAGCTCTATTCATGGGAATTTTTGCAATGTTCACAATATTGATGGTGCAATTTAACTCCTTCAAACATACTATATACATACTGTTGACCGTACCACTTTCATTGATAGGTGTGTTCATTGGCTTGCTTATTATGAACAAGTCCCTCTCCTTTCCCGCAATAATGGGATTTATTGCATTGTCCGGTATTGTGGTAAACAACGGAATTATTTTAATTGATGTTATAAATCGCAAACGCGCAGAATTCGTAGAATCCAAGAAGGGTCCTATGATAACAAGAAAGATCATGTCGGATTTCGAAACTGGAAAATGCGAGACAAAAATAGAAAAAAAATACGATACGGTTTCCGAAACACCTGAGGAATTGAGATCTATAATAATAGAATCCGCAAAATCTCGCTTAAGACCTATAATTCTTACAGTTATCACTACGGTGTCCGGCATATTACCTTTAGTGTTTGTTGCCGAAATATGGGCACCGTTGGGATATTCGGTGGTATTTGGTCTATTATTTGCAACGGTTATCACACTAATTATATTGCCTGCAATATATTATTACGGAGCACTAAAATCATTGAAGTCCATTGAATAAATTGAGCACAATACCGGATAACTCAATAAAACTTTCCAATAACCTTTAATATCTTAGCATACAATTCTTTGGAATTTAACTCTCTATTGTTAAATCGAAATTCACACTCTTTGAGAGTGGTAATAAAAGTTATTCCTGCTTAATCCACGAAATTTGGCAAGTCTCATCTTGTACCAACCCCAAAGATTTTCAATGCCGTTTATGTGATTTGTTTTGTCCATGGAGAATTCTTTGACATGATTTATTCGATGGTGTTTATATCCGTATGGAACAAGTCCATAATATACTTTCCATTTATCAGCGTAATATTGCGCCGTATTTACCATTAAACGCTTGATAATAAAAGAAGCGAGAGAAATACAAAATAAATTTGCTCTCGTTTCCAAAATAACTCTTATTTAACCTCAATTCTCCCTAAGTAGGTTGCACTTCTATGTGCCGGGAGCGGGACTTGAACCCGCACGGCTTGCGCCCGGAGAGTTTAAGTCTCCTATGTCTACCAATTCCATCATCCCGGCAAATGAGGCCCGGACCGGAATCGAACCGGTGCATGAGGGATTTGCAGTCCCTTGCGTTACCACTTCGCCACCGAGCCTGGTCCGCCCAGTAGGGCTCGAACCTACGACACGCGGATTAAGAGTCCGCTGCTCTACCAACTGAGCTATGGGCGGTCATTCGTCTATAAACGAATATACGAATTGTATACCAATTCTCCATTATTTCAACAGTTACGGTTGCAATCAGTCCCACACTTATCTTGTATCTTGCGCGTTTTTCAAAAAATATATAAGACTCATCACTCATCAAGGAGTTCCTTAAACACTTTTGCAAGAATACCCGGATTTGCACTACCTTTTGTCGCCTTCATTCCTTGCCCTATGAAATACTGCAAAAGTTTTTCATTGCCGGATTTATACTGCTCAACCTGTTCGGAATTCTCCACCATAATTTGTTCGGCAATTTTTTTCAATTCGCCCGCATCGGACTTTTGTATCAAATTTTTCCCTTCGGCAATCTTTCTCGCATCGCCTCCCGATTTATAAAGTTCAAGCAAAATGTCTTTTGCGCCACGACTTGAAATAACTCCTTCTTCAAGCATTTTTATAATTTCCGCAAGTTCTTCGCCTAACACATTTTGCAAACACGCTTTTTCCGAATCCGCGCTTTCACGAAGCGACATTGGAGGATTTTTCTCAAATCCCGCCAAATCACTCGTAATATAATTGGACACTTTCGCATACGCATGCTTGTTATCCAAGTTTTTTACCGCTTCTTCAAAAAGCGCTCTAAAATTCGGATTTTGCAAATAGAATTCAATGTCTTCTTCTTTAATTTCGTACTCTGTCATGTACCTTTCGCGGGTTTGCCATGGTAATTCAGGTAACTCATTTTTTAATGATTCGTATGAAAATTCCGGCAAATCCGAAAACTTATACTTCGGAATATCCGGATCGGGAAAATATCTGTAATCATCTGCGGTCTCCTTGCTTCTTTGGCTGAAAGTTATTCCTTTATTATCATCCCATCCGCGAGTTTCTTGAACCAATTTATCATCACTAATACCTTCCAGTATGTTCAATTGCCTGTTTAATTCATATTCAATCGCCTTTCCCACCATTTTGAAAGAACTCATGTTTTTTACTTCTGTCTTTACACCCAACTTTGAAAAATCGCCATCAAAATATCCATATTCAGACAAAGACACATTGGCCTCAATCCGCATCTCTCCTTTTTCAAGCGAAGCGCCGGAAACCCCCAATGTTCTCAACAACAATTGCAACTCGCGAGCAAATGTCATTGCGGTTTCCGAATCGCGTATAACCGGACGAGTTACAAGCTCCATAAGCGGTACGCCCGATCTGTTGTAGTCTATCAAAGAATAATCTGATTTATGTATACTCGTTGCAGTATCTTCCTCCATGTGAATCCTTTCAAATTCAACTCCCGCCAACGAACCGCCGGAAACAAGTGGGTATTGATACTGTGAAATTTGATATGCTTTTGGAATGTCCGGGTAAAAATAATTTTTACGGTCAAATTCAGAAAAATCCGCCAACTTACCCCCCACAGCCACTCCAACCTTCATCACGCTCTTAACCGCAAGTTTATTCACAAAAGGTAGCGCCCCCGGCTGCCCTGTGCAAATAGGGCAAATGTGCATATTTGGCTCGCTGTTGAAAGGGTCATTTTTACATCTGCAAAACATTTTCGTTTTTGTCTTCATCTCGGCGTGAATTTCCAAACCGATTGTCGGATAATATGTTTTACCTGTTTTCCCTCCGATAATTGTCATGATGATTGATTATTATACTTTAACAGATTTTGCAATATCAAAAAGCGTATCATCTTTTTCCGGCGGAGCCATAAATTGCACACCTATAGGCATATTATCGGCACCAACACCCGCCGGTATGGAAATCGCGCATGTTTGTGCCGTATTTGCGGTTACGGTGAAAATGTCCATTAGATATTCAGTAAGCGGGTCATTTTCCATACTGCCGATTTTTGGAGCAACTACCGGTGCGGTTGGCGTAAGGATAAAATCGTATTCTTCATATACTTTTGAGAGTTCGCCCTTGAGCTCCTCACGCAGAGCAAGCGCTTTTTCATAATACTTGTCTGCATAACCGGCAGAAAGCACATATGTTCCAAGCATAATTCTGCGCTTCACCTCATTTCCCAAACCTTGCCCGCGCGTTTTGCGATATGTATCCCAAAGATCTTTTCCTTCAATTTGAGAACCGTATCTCAAACCGTCATAACGCGCCATATTTGAAGACACTTCCGCAAAAATCAGCACATAATAAATTGCCAAAACCTCTTTCAATATCGGAATATCAACATCTTCCACTTCATGTCCCGATGACTTTACCTTTTCTACAAAATCATCAAAAACTTTTTTCACTTCATCGCTTGAATCGTATACAAGTGTACGAGGGATTGCTATTTTGTACTTGTCTTTTGTATTATCCGTATCCCAAGTTTCGTTGGGTAAAGCGGTCATATCATAATCGTCCGCACCGCGCATCGCTTCAAAAACAATACGCGTATCCTCAACCGTTTTCGCAACGGGAGAAATTTGATCAAAACTTGAACCCATGGCATACGCTCCGTAACGAGACACTGCTCCGTATGTGGGCTTAAAACCAACAGCTCCACAAAAACTCGCCGGTTGCCGTATTGAACCGCCGGTATCGGTACCCAAAGCGGATAGCGCCATGTTGGCGACAACCGCCGCAACTGAACCCCCCGAAGACCCGCCGGCAACGCGACTGATATCATGCGGATTTCTCGTAACCCCAAATGCCGAATTTTCCGTTGTGCCACCCATGGCAAACTCATCGGTATTTGCCGATCCCAAAAACACAACTCCTTGTTGTTCCAAACGCTCCACAACCGTTGCGGAATACACCGCTCGGTAGTTCCGCAATATTTTGCTTGCGGCATTGGTCACCTGCCCCTTTTTAGCGATAACCGCTTTTAGCGCCATCGGTATGCCGGTTAACAATGTTGCCGTGCCGTCATCAAACATTCTCTGCGCAATTTCCACCCTTTCATCAATATCATCAAACAAATGCAAGTAAGCGTTTATATCGGCGTTCTTTTTTTCTATTTCTTCAAGATACGCATCAACCAAATCACGAACGGAATACTTCCCGGCGCTCATATCTTTATGCGCGCGTGTTATTGTCAACTTATTCAAATCAATCATATTGACGACAAAACAAATTTCAAACGCGCTTTGCGCGCGCCTTCAACCGCAAAGTTTACCACAAGATGGACAATATGCACATATTCGGTTATCATGATTTCAGTCTTATGAACAATATCCCTTTCACTCATTTGCATGTTCACTCTCATTATTCTCTTTTGAACGCGGTACCGAAAATACCCGAATTGATTTCGGTTGCGAAATCGGACGGTCAAACCATGCTTGCCATTACGGAAGACGGAAATATGTATTCAACCATAGAGTTTTATAAGGAGTGTAAAAACAATGATATAAAACCCATTCTCGGAGTGGATTTGTTCGTGGCGCCGAGAAAAATGACCGATCGCGAACATAAAACTGATGACGCATATACAAGATTGGTATTGCTCGCAGAAACAAAGGCCGGATATAAAAACATGATTAAACTTGTGTCCGGCGCCAACATAAAAGGAATGCATAAAGGCATACCGAGGGTGGATACAGATTTTCTCTCAAGGCACACAGATGGCTTGATTGCCATACTGCCCGCGGAAAACAGCGCGGTCAGCCAAGCGATAAATATGAAAGATATGGAAACCGCCGAAAAACGCGCATTGATGTATAAAAATATATATAAAGAAAACCTATTTTTTGAAATAACACATCACCCGGAATTGTTAAATCATGAAGAAAAAATTCTGGAAATAAAAAAAATATCTCAAAAATATGATATTGAGATGCTTGCGTCCCATGAGATTTATTACATTAAACCCGAAGACCGCATAGCGCGTATTATCGCGCAAAAAATACATAATGCAGAGAAGTTAAATGATGACGACTTGGAAAAAGAAGAAGATTACTCCTTCAAAACCACGGATCAAATGCTTAAACTATTCAAAGACGACTCCGAACTTATTGAAAATACGCGCAAAATCGCTGAGCGGTGTTGCAATGTTGATTTGGAGCTTGGAAATTGGAAGTTTCCGAATTTTCCAAAAGAAAAAGGAAAAACATATGATGAAATGTTGCGGGAAGACGCGTATAAAGGCGTTAGAAGAAGAAATTTGCAACAAACGCCCGAAATTGAACGCAGACTTGAATACGAACTTGATGTAATAAAAACCAAAGGGTATTCTCCGTATTTTCTTGTTGTGTCCGATTTGATGAGGTGGGCAAAAAAACAAAACATATTAACCAACACAAGAGGTTCCGCGGCCGGATCTTTCGTATCGTATTTGATTGACATAACCTCCATAAACCCTCTGTCTTACAATTTGCCTTTTGAACGCTTTCTAAATCCGGAACGACCTTCCCCTCCAGATATCGACATGGACATACCGCACGACAAAAGAGACTTGATGATAAATTATGTACGAGAGAAATACGGATTTGACGCTGTTGCGCAAATAGGCACATTCGGAACCATGGCGAGCCGAGCGGTGGTACGAGATGTAAACAGAGCGCTCGGCGGATCATATGCGTTGGGTGACAAAATAGCAAAACTGATACCTTTCGGCTCGCAAGGATTTCCAATGACCATAGACAAAGCTTTGGAAATTGAACCGGAATTGGCGAAAGCTTACGAACAAATCTATGAAGTTAGACAAGTTATAGATTACGCAAAACAGCTGGAAGGCAATGCAAGACATGTGGGGGTACACGCGGCGGGAGTGGTGATATCGGACACGGGACAAGTGACGGATTATATCCCAATACAATATGATCCGAAAAGTTCGGGAAACGAAGGCAAACTGATAACTCAATATGATATGCACGGGGTTGAAGATGCCGGATTGTTAAAATTTGATTTTTTGGGATTGAAAAATTTGGGAATATTGGCGGACTCGGTCAAACGCGTAAAAAAGATACGAAATATGGAAATAGATGTAAACAACTTGCCTTTGGATGATGAAAAAACATACAAAATGTTATCCGAAGGCAGAACAATGGGTGTATTTCAAATGGCAAGCGCCGGTATGACAAAATGGCTCGTGGAACTGCAACCCACCGATGTGCACGACTTGAACGCCATGGTGGCGCTTTATCGCCCGGGACCGATGGACTTTATACCCGATTACATAAAAGGAAAACGGGATCCCTCATCAATAAAATATGCGGATCCGCGCCTTGAAAAATATCTAAAACCTACATACGGCATTTTAATGTACCAAGATGACATAATGCTTATCGCGGTTGAACTCGCCGGGTACTCATGGTTGGAAGCCGATATGTTCAGAAAGGCCATGGGTAAAAAGATACCGGAAATAATGGCGCAACAAGAAAAAAAATTCAAAGAGGGTTGCATAAAAAACGGGATGTCAAAAGAATCGGTTAACAAGTTATGGGAAAATATAAAAACTTTCGCCGCATACGGATTTAACAAAGCGCATGCGGTAAGTTACGGAGCGCTCGCATATAAAACTGCATATATGAAAGCCAATTTTCCGCTTGAATATATGTCAGCATTGCTAACGGCCGATTCGGGAGACACGGAAAAAATCAATGAAATAGTTAAAGAGTGTAAGAAAATGCAAATAGAAATTCTACCCCCCAACATAAACGAATCTTTGGATGTATTCTCGGTTGTGTTGGATGAAAACGGAAATTACAAGAAAAACAAACCCGGCACAATAGGTCAAATACGATTCGGATTGAATTCAATTAAAAATTTCGGAGAATCAATAGCCAAAACGATAGTTAAAGAAAGAAAAAGAAACGGAGCGTATAAGAATTTGTCTGATTTTCTAAAACGCGTTGACGATAAAAATCTGAACAAACGCTCATTGGAATCTCTTATAAAATCCGGCGCTCTGGATACGCTTGAAAAAGCGCAATATAAACGAGGCGAATTGTTGAAAAATCTGCCAAATATATTGCAATACCATAAAGAAGAACATAACAAGCCCGATCATCAAGATACGCTGTTTGCCTCTTTAACCGAACAAAACGAACATGATATTAAACTTGAAGGATATCCCGATTTGCCTTTAAAAGAAAAACTGAAATATGAAAAAGAGTTACTGGGGTTATATGTATCGGGACACCCGCTTGACGCTTATACCGAAGAATTGAAAAGAAGAAGAACCATATCCGATGCAAAATCGGAAGCAAAACCTAAAAAGTCCATAGTACTTGCGGGAATAATAGACGATGTGCGCACCATTATCACCAAAAAAGGAGACAAAATGGCATTTGTTCGTTTATCCGATTACACGGACTCATGTGAAATTGTTTTTTTTCCTCAAACGTTTGAACAATACAGAAAGTTTATTTTGAAGGATGCTTGCGTATTGATAAAGTGTAAGGTGGAAGTGCGTGAGAATGAGAAAAGTTTTACGGCGGACGCAATCAAACCGATGCCGCAAAATGTGTAAACCGCCCGTTTGACGAAATTTTTACATGGTACAGTCGTAACGCTTTTTCCTTACTTAAACCCTTTCTTTAATATTTTATAAGTGAAGGTTTAAGGAAAGAAAAAGTTTGGTATAATTCATCGTAACGAATTGTTTGACGATTTTATATTGCAACAGAGGTACTGTTACTAATTGTGTGTAAAGTTATCTGCTCTTGCGGCTTTTACATCAAAACAAAAAAACCGAATTTCCGTTCGGTTTTTTTGAATATGCAAAACTTTGCCTATTACTGCCCGACCAAATAGTTAACAGAACCTCCCGTAACCTTGGTTGTTGACGGACATGTATCCGAAGGAGTGGGCACGGTTCCCTCCAAAGAAGCTCCCAAACAATATTCCGATCCGGTAGCGTCTGTCTTGTAACGGTAATCCTTTGAAGGGGACGGATCATCAGGCAAAGCATTCAAGTCGCCCGATGACACCAATACCCCCAAACTTGTGCTTGAAACCGAAACTTCCGTCGCTTGTACGGGGTAAATTCCGTTTGAGTCATAATAAGATTCAAGAGCAAGTTGCAAACTCTTCAAATCAGATTGCCTGCGAGCGTCCCTCGCTTTTTTACGCGCGGTGTTCATGGACGCCAACACCACGGAAGACAGAATACCTATTATTGCTATAACAACCAATAATTCTATCAATGTAAATCCGTCTTTGTTTTTTCTAAACATGATTCTAAATTTATCGCTTATAAATTATTGCCAACCCGGTTAAATTATATACTCATTTGCAAAAATCGCAATCGCGCTGTGTATAACTTAATCGGTAAACATTGCTTTAATAATTACAGTTTTGTCACTCATGTTTTCCTATAATCCGGATGATACATTGTAAATCGGCACAAGTACGGATGCCAGCAAAATTCCCACTCCTACCGCAAGTGTTACTATCATTATCGGTTCTATCATGGTAACCAACGTATCAACGGCATTTTTAACTTCCCTTCTGTAAAACTTAGCCACGGTTTCCAAAATTTTTCCCAACTCTCCCGTCTCCTCTCCTATTTTAATCATTGCGACCATTATACTCGGAAATTCCGGGTATTTATCAAACACTTCCGATGCCGGGCGCCCGCTTTGTATTTCCATCGCCGCCTTTTTCAAAACCTCGCCATACACCGCATCGTCAACCACATCAGCGCTGATTTCAACCGCGCGAACCATTTGAATTCCGCTACTCAACATCGTGCTCATATTGTCCGATATGCGAGACAAAAACAACTTTTGATACAAAGTTCCGACATACGGAATTGACATTCTTAAAGCTGATAAACGAACCTTGCCTTCGGGAGTGGAGTAGTATTTATACAAAAGCGCACCACCTATCACAGTGCCCGCAATCAGCAATATGAAATAATTTGTCAAAAAATTGCTTACACCCAAAACAATTTTTGTGTATATCGGAATTTCTTGCCCTGTCTCAGTCAATATGTCCGATAACCTCGGAATAACCGTCGTCAACATAAGAACCATTACCCCGATAAATGTCAAAATAACAAACGCGGGATAAATCAAAGCGTTTTTTGCTTTTGAAGTCACCTCATAAGTTCTGTCTATATAATCCGCCAAATAAGCAAATGTTTTGTCAAGTTTGCCCGTCTCCTCGCCGGTGCGAACCATGCTGACGAAAAATTTTGAGAACACCTTTGGATGCTTGGACAAAGCATCTCCTATTGTCATACCGCTTTGCAAATCGTTGGCGATTTCAACCAATCTCTCCCTCAATGCCGGATTCTGAGTCTCGGCGGACAATAATTTGAAAATTCTCAAAGCGGAAACTTGCGCCTCAAACAAAGTAGCTATTTGCCGAGACAACATCACGATATCCTTCGCTTTTATTCTTTCAAAAAAAGTCAAATTTCTCGTTAGCAAAGATTGATCGCCTTTTTCTCTTATTGATTGCAAAATCAATCCCCTCCTTTGCAATGCGGAAATTGCTATGTCACGGTTTACCGCATCTATGGTTCCTTCGCGAACTTGACCGGTTTGATCAAAAGCCTTGTAAAAAAATACAGTCATACTCTTTACAATAATCTATCCAAAACTTTGGGGTTTAACGCTCGTTCATACGCGCTCTGCGGAGTTATTTTGCCTTGAGCAACCAATTCCGCCAGCGATCTTTCCATGGAAATCATTCCGCTCTCGGCATTTGTCTCTATAACGGTATTAATCTCATGAGTACGACCTTCTCGTATCAAATTCTCAACCGCTTTGTTTGAAATCAACAATTCATAAGCGGGCACCATGCCCCCGGAAATGGCGGGAATCAATCTTTGAGAAAACACGCCCGCAAGAGATGCGGCCAATTGCAGGCGAATCTGCTCTTGCTGATTTGCCGGAAAAGTGTCTATAATTCTGTCTATGGTTTGCGCCGCATTATTTGTGTGCAATGTTGAGAAAACCAAGTGACCGGTTTCAGCTGCGGTTACCGCGGCCGCCATAGTCTCGGGACCGCGCATCTCTCCCACCAACAAAACATCAATGTCTTGCCTCAATGCGCCACGCAAAGCGGAAGCGAAATTTTTCGTATCAATTCTAACTTCGCGTTGATCTATAAGAGATTGTTTCGGTACATGCACATATTCTATCGGATCTTCAATCGTGACTATATGCGCGGCCCTCTCCCTGTTAATCAAGTCTATCAGCGCGGCAAGTGTGGTCGTCTTACCTTGACCCACGGGACCGACCACAAGAAAGAAACCTTGCTTCCTGCGAGCAAACGCCTCCAAGGTCTGAGGCAATCCCAATTCTTCAATGGATTTTATATATCTTGGTATCCTCCGCATAACAATACCCACCATTCCGCGCTGATAAAAAGCATTGCACCTGAATCTGTCACCTCCCGGCACCTCATAAGAAAAATCCAATTCTTGCACGGATTCAAAATTTTTTCTCTGCTCATCAGTCACCATAACATCAAGAAAAGCGCTCGTGTCTTCGGCGGTCAATACATCTTCTTTCATCATGGGAACCAAAGATCCGTCAACACGCAATGTAGGGCGAGAATCCGCAGATATATGCAGATCAGACCCTCCTTCGTGCATCAATACATTTATATATTTTCTCAATGTCGATTCGTACTGCATGGCTCAATTATAGCAAACATATATCTGACAAATTACAGAGGTTATACACACTTGTTCATATCGCATATTTAACCATGTATTTCAAATGAATATCACGCTTTGCGACAATAAACGGATACGCTTCGCCTTTTTTCACCGCCTCTTTTTCCAATATGCTTGTAAGACTTGATAATTTTATGTATTTCAAACAAATCTCCGTATTCGCGAATTATCTCGTTCAAAGAACTTACATGTTCTTCAACACCCATTTTAGGGTGTACATAAGTTCCGATTTCATCAGACGGATATCTTTTCAATAACCTCCTTGCATGCAAATCCCCGTCAAGCAAAAAAGTTTTATAAAACAACCACCCTCCCGGTTTTAATATTCTGTATATCTCGCTTCTTAACTTGCGCCTATCTTCAAGATTAAGAAAATGACTGAACATCATATCCAACACCAAATCAACCGAATTATCCTCCAAATCAATATATCCGTTTACCGAGATGGCTTCATATTTCAAATTAAATCCTGAACCGTTTTTGCGCGCAATTTCAATCGCGGTATCTGAAATATCAAAACCGATACCCGACATTCCGAACTCACGGGCAAGGTATAATGTATTCCTACCGTTCCCGCAACCCAAATCACAAACAAAACCTCCATGGCGCAAGGCGGATTGTTCCCCATGCTTATCGCCATACCGTAAGAGCCACCTGGAAAATTTGACAAGGTCTCCGCTTGGTTTTGTTGAAATCGCAAAATTGCATCCCTCGCGCTTTTCGTATTCCGAATTCCAAAACTTTTTATGTCTTACATTACTTTTTTTCATTCGCACAATCGCATACTCACAATGCGCCGACAAACTCACACCTTTAACACAATAACTTCTCCGCTTTTGTTCTCCAAGTCTTTTTTCCTTAATACAAGTTTATCAGACAACTCCACATCTTCCGCGCCCGCTTCCTTCAAAAAAACATTCAAAGTATCTTCATTGTAAAAAGTGGGCACTATTATTTTTGCCTCCAAACTATTGGCAAGTTTGTTTGCGGATGCGGGGTCAAGAGTACCTCCCGCACCCACGGGCACAAACAAAATATCTATGTCATCATCAATGCCATCAAAAACCCTTCCTCCCAATTTATCATCGCTCAACACTCCCAAGTTAACAATATGAACATCTTCAATATACAACGAATATATTGTATTTATGCTTTCTTTTTCGTCGTACACGCCGGTCACTCCTATCCCTTTCGCAAAAACACCCTTGTACTCATATTCACCGGGACCGTCT
>WFWP01000006.1 GCA_015491055.1 Patescibacteria group bacterium
AAGGGTTTTAGAGATATTTTAGCAAAGTTATCTACCCTTGTACCTAATTTTATAAAAGACTTCCCGGTTCAAGAAATTCGCTTGAAATCTTAAACGTGCAATCGCGCTGTTGCAACGCTTCTTCCTTCTTTAAACTCTTCAATATTTTATAAGTGAAGATTTAAGAAAAAAAAGTTTGGCGTGACTCATCGGAGCGAATTGTTTGACGATTTTCGTTGTAACATAGGTATTGTTCCGAATCGTGTGTAAAAGTTATCTATTCTTGTGTCCTTGCAAAATACCGGCAACGCGCAGATGTGACACTGTGTAATACTCACTCCCGTTTTCCAACCAATTTTCTCAAAGTGTAAATCCAATCTTCGATCTGATCATGAGAATTGTCCATGTTACTCTCCTTCTGCTTCAGCAACCATTCCAAATATCCGGGATCGTCTTTCGCAATATCTTTTAACAATGAACCCGCATATTTACCGAATGAAATTCTTTTTATCTCAACGGGGCTTTCGGTTATACCCAACATCTTTTGTAGCACTTCCTCGCGCGAAGAATACTCTTGCGACAACTTGTCAAACATTCTGCCAAACAACGCTTTCAGCACCCTGACATCGCCCAAGGCATCATGCGCTCTGGCATTTTCAACTCTCAAATCAAGAGCGTACCTCAAATACTGCAAACGATACGCGCCCAGTTTTGCATTTTCGTCAAGGTATTGCGCAACCTTTAGCGTATCTATGAATTTGGGAACTTCAATACCTTCTTTGTTTAACATAGCTATATCAAATTGCGCGTTATGTGCCACAAATATAACATCATTGTTTTGCAAAATTTCCGCTATCCTCTTTTGCATATCAGATCCTTCAAATGGATCCAAATTGGCCACGTCCCTGTTTGTATATCCTGTCGCCTCCATCGCTTCTATACACAACGGGACGGGAGGTTTAAACAATGCGGATCGCCCCTCTCCGTTAAAATCATACGCAACCTGAAAAATACGATCATGCTCTTCCCTGCCGGTGGTTTCAGTATCTATAAACAATAAATTTGCGTATTTTTCATTCATAAGCGTAAAAAATGCCGTAAATGCAAATATAACGTGCTATGCAACACCATTCACTATATTCCGGCAATCATTCTTGATATGCCAATTATAAACGATCCGAATTGAGAACCCACCACAAAAACAAACAATAGCACCACCCCAAATCCCAACATGGGGTTGGCATTCAACACATTTGCAAACATCTCATATCTGACTCGCAAAAATACGGGCAAAAAGCTCGGTAAAATCTTTGAGCCGTCCAAAGGTGGTATGGGTATCATGTTAAAGACACCGAGCAATATATTTATTACAACCGCCATAAACACAATACCTTGCGATGCGGTCGGAACAATTCCGGTTTTTAACAACATGGCGAAAATTATCGCAAGAGCAAAATTGCTTGCCGGCCCCGCGAATGCCACTATTGTCTCTCCCCATTTTCCTCCTTTGTACAAATTATACGGATTATACGGAACCGGTTTGGCCCAACCGAACAGAATTGGAGAATTCGCCAACGCCATTATGGCGGGAAGAAACAATGAGCCCAGAGGATCTATATGCGGA
The DNA here is from genome assembly GCA_015491055.1 of Patescibacteria group bacterium. Lineage (GTDB taxonomy): Bacteria > Patescibacteriota > Minisyncoccia > Phycocordibacterales > UBA2100 > S139-169. The sequence continues at coordinate 1,604 of WFWP01000006.1, forward strand.
ACAGGGTTCAAAGTCAAACGACCCGCGTTTTTTGCTGTCATATCTCCCAAATAATACGCTGCAACACCGTGGGCGACCTCGTGTATTATTACCGAAAAAACCAAAATCGCTATGTAAAACACTATTTCAATACTCATAAAAATCTCAAAATATAATCCTGTAATTTGACCAAAGTATATCATTATGATACACTCTCGCCAATAAATTTCATACATATGTCAAAGATGTGTCCGATCACAAAGAAAAAAACTCAAATTGGCGGAAAATACAGCAATCGCACCCGCGCCACGGAGTTTAACCCTACAGGGAAACGAAGTAGGAAAGTAAACCTGCAAAGAAAGCGGATATTTATACCCGAACTTGGGATAACAAAGCGATTGACAATTTCAACAAGGGCGTTAAAAAATATAAACAAAAACGGAGCGTACGCCGTTCTTAAGAAAGCGGGTATTATTTGATGGTCCACTTATCACCGTCACTCTCAAAAACAAGATTGCCTTCATCTGCGGTGTTTTTTATTTTGATACCAAGATTATTTAATGTATCTATAACTTCTTGGTTCGGGTGACCATATCTGTTGTTAACACCTGATGATACTATCGCAAATTTCGGACTTACAAAACCTACAAACAATTTATCACTGCTCGTCTTACTGCCATGATGCCCCAATTTTAGTATATCTGAATCCAATTCAGTTCCATCAAGTTCAACCAAATATCGTTCAACCGCTTTTGGAGCGTCACCTGTCAACAGAACACTTGTTTGCCCATATATCAATTTTGCAACAATGGAACCTGTGTTGCTTTCAACATTTGGCATATCTCTGTCCGGAAAAAGAATACGCAATGTCGCCCGAGTGCCATTTTCGTCAACCCCCAAATCATAAATTTGGCCTCTCCGCGCAAACATCACCTGAGCTCCATTGTCAACCTCTTTCTTTATGTTTGATAACAATGCCTCATAACCTGGAGTGTCATGATTTATCCCGGGTCTTACTATATATTTCACATCAAATCGCTTCAATATATCAATCAAACCACCAACATGATCCGTGTCGGGATGTGTCGCGATGATCATGTCTATGCTTCTATCGTAAAACGGCATTATGCCTGATAACGCTCTTAAAACCGAACTTGAAGACCCTCCATCTATCAAGACCTGTACACCGCCGGGAGATTGTATAAAAATTGAATCTCCTTGACCAACATCAAGAAACGCCACCGTTAAGATATTTCTTGATATCTTATATG
>WFWP01000007.1 GCA_015491055.1 Patescibacteria group bacterium
GTGTTATGGTTGATGATTTTGCGGAATTTATAAAAAAAGAGAAAGAAAATTTTTACGCGCGAAGCGACATTTACAATAAAAAAACGGGATCCGTAAAAAGCGCTCATAGAACCCTTGAAAACAAAATCAAACGAAGCGAGGAACTTGCAATCGTTTATGATAAATATGAAAAATTATTGACGGAGAAAAGGTTGTACGATTTTGAGGATATGATTTTGGAGGTTGTAAAAATGATGAAAGAAGATGAGGATTTCAAATTGCAAGCGCAAGAAAATTTCTTATACATTTTGGCCGATGAGCACCAAGATGCAAATGATGCCCAGAACGCTTTATTGGAACTTTTGACTGATTTTCATGATTCGCCCAACTTGTTTATAGTGGGAGACGAAAAACAGGCCATTTACCGTTTTCAAGGGGCGTCATTGAGCAATTTTTTATATTTCAAAGAAAAATTTGACAATGTAACCATAATTGAACTTAAAGATTCATATCGTTCAGGGCAAGAAATACTCGATGCCGGTCATAATCTTATGAGTAATCTTGATGATGGAATAAATCGTGTGAGGTTGTCATCAAAATCAAACATAAACAGATCGGTCGTTTCACTGCGAATTTACGGAAACGATGACATTGAAGCGTTGGCGGTTGCCGAGCAAATACGAGATTTGATAGATAAGGGTGTATCGCCTTCCGAAATAGCGATTTTGCATCGCACCAATTCCGATATAGATATTTTTGCACATGCTCTTGCAAAGTATGATATACCGTATTCAATAGAGAGTGATATAAACGCTTTGCGGGATACGGATTTGAAGAAGTTTTTACTTTTGTTAAGAGCGATTGCGAATTTCGGAGATGATGAAATGTTGGCTCGAGTTATGCATGCCGACTTTCTTGATTTGCATGAATTGGACATTTACAAAACTATCAAGGCATATCGTAGAATGCGAAGCAAGAGTTTGCATGATATTTTGCTTGACGGAGACATATTGAAATCATTGAAATTGAAGGAATGGAAAAAAATGAAGGTTTTTGGGAGCCGTTTTATTAAATTTGCCAAACGAGCGCGCCAAGAAAGCATATCGGAGTTAATAAACGATTGTATGGAACAATTTGGTTTCTTGGCGTATGCTTTGGCAAAACCTAACGGCTTTGATTTATTGGAGAAACTTCGTGTCTTATTGAAAGACGCCGAGACAATGGCGAGCGGAAATCCGGATTATACTTTGACGGACTTTATTGAACATTTGGACTTGTTGCAAAAACACGGTTTGTCTGTAAGTAAACGGTCAAATATAAGCAAAAAGAATGCGGTGAAATTATACACCGCGCATGCATCAAAGGGACTTGAATTTGAATATGTGTTTTTGGTAAAAGCATATGATGGAAAGTGGGGTTCGCGAGTAAAAATGGAAAAATTTTTATTGCCTGTCGGGGGTACAAATCGTGACGAAGATGATGCCGATGAACGCAGATTGTTCTTCGTGGCCATAACGCGCGCAAAGTTGGAGGTTAGAATATCATACGGGCTTGTGTCTGACTCTCAGAAGGAAAGATTGCCGAGTAAGTTTATATCTTCACTGGGGGATTTATGTATTGATATGAGCGAAGAGGCGGAAAAGCAAGAATCCAAAATGGATCCGCGCAAATTTTTGGTTCCGCCTCGCAAGATGAGTAAAAGTCTTGCCGATACTGATTTTTTAAGATTATTGTTTATTGAACAAGGATTGTCAGTGACGGCTTTAAATAACTTTTTGAGTTGTCCATGGAATTTTTTTTACAGTAATCTTATACGTATACCAAAAATGCCTACAAAATATATGTTGCTTGGAAGCGCAATTCACTTGGCTTTGGATATCTTGCATAAGGGCGCAAATCAGGGAGAAACGTATTCAAAAGATGAATTGGCGAAATACATGGAAGATTTCCTATATTCCAAAGCTTTGTCACGGCAAGTTTTTGAGGAGGCCTTCACAAAGGCGAAGGAATATTTGTTTGATTGGATTGATGAATATGGTTCGAATGTGGGAAAATATAAGACATTGAATGAGTATAGGATTGTGGCTGATTTTCAGCTTGAATCAAATTATTTGCCCGCTATAAAATTAACCGGAATGCTTGACAAGTTGGAATTTATTGGGCCAAATCAAGTGCGTGTGGTTGATTACAAAACCGGAAAGCCGAAGACGAAGAATGACATAATGGGGAAAACAAGGACTTCAAACGGCGATTATTTTAGACAATTGCAATTTTACAAATTGTTGTTGGATCTGGAAGGGAAGTATGAATTGCAAGAAGCTGTTTTGGATTTCGTTCAAAGAAAAGATAATGGAAAAATGGTGCGTGAATCGTTTACGGTGTACGAGTTGATAAATCCAAAAGATTGCGAACAAACATTTGATGAATTAAAGAAACAGATCATATTTGCCGGCGAATCCATTTATAATTTTGATTTTTGGGATACTCGCTGCAAGGATTACGAAAAAGGGAAGTGTGAATACTGCGCTTTGAGAGACATGATGGAATAAGAATAATTCGGATATATTCGGTTGAGTGTTTAATCCAAGAAAATTTGTTGCGCGATTGTTTGCGCATGTTAAACTTGATTGAGAGTTTCATTTCTGTCTCTTATACACATCTGA
>WFWP01000008.1 GCA_015491055.1 Patescibacteria group bacterium
CAGGTTTTTTGTTTTGGGTTTTATTTTCGGGATGGCAGTTACCGGTGTTTGGAAATCGGTGTTTGACAATGGTGATAATCGCGTATTTTACGATGAAGGTGTTGTAAATGATGTGGGGCGATTCGATGAAATTGATAATGTTGCATTAAGTGACGAGGATGCCGGAGAGGATATTTATTTATCGGCAGACAATGAGAACTCTTCCGAGAAAAACGGCGGTGATAAGAATATGCAATCGGAAGGTAATGCTAAGTTAAATGATGGTAAAATTTCCGTTACTGATCAATCTGCGGGATTAACGGTAATTGTGGAGAGAGTTGATATGCGAGATTTTGACAGTGGCGGATGGGTGGTTGTGCATGAAATAAAGAATGACAGAATAGCAAACGCTTTGGGAGCATCAAGAAGAGATGCGGGAGAGTACGAGAATGTGGAAGTTAAATTATTGAGAGGAACCGTATCCGGAGGCGAATATGCGGTCATTCTTTATAATGACAATGGTGATAGGAAGTTTGACTTAAACAAGGACTTTCCCGTAAGAACTGAAAATGGGGAATATATTATGAGTACATTTTCCGCAAAATAAGTAATCATTAAATGATTTTGAGCATAAGACTATTACAAGTCGTCCACGTTGCAATAAACATATCATTTGTGGCAAGTGCTTAACATTTACCCCTCTTTACAAAGGTCAAGAAATGATTGGAAACCATGTTTTCCACATGAATGGTAAATAAATTCTTACACTGCGGGTGTATACTTTTGTACAGACATTATCAACAAATAATAAAGTGCGCATGGCAAAGAAAACTTCAACAAAGAAAGTTGCGTCTGTTGCGGACTCTGCGAAAAATAAAACTCAAAAGAAGCGAGGCGTGACAAAATACCACAAATTTATAAAGAGTGTCAGAAAACGAAACGGTGATCTTGTGCCGTTTGATTTTGACAAAATAGTGACGGCAATACATAAGGCGATGACCGCCACCGGAGAAGGGTCGTTGGAAGAGGCCGTAATGGTTGCGCATCAAGTGGCGGGCGATCTTGTCAAAATTGCTCGCAAACACAAAGATTTTGTCCCGAGCGTTGAAGGTGTGCAAGATGAGGTGGAAAAGCAGTTGATTTTGGCGGATTATGTCGCAACCGCAAAGGCGTATATTTTGTATCGCGCTGAACGAGCAAAAAAACGCGCGATGGAGCAAATAGAGGTGCCTGATAGGGTAAAGAAATTGGTTGAGGAAAGCGCCAAGTATTTTAAGGGAAACAAATTCGGTGAATTTATATTTATGCGTACATACGCTCGTTGGATTCCTGAAGAGGGGAGGCGAGAGACTTGGATTGAGACAGTTGACAGATACATGGATTTTATGCGTGAAAATGTGGGGGACAAATTTACCGAGAAAGAGTACAAAGAAATTCGCGAGGCGATATTAAATCAGGAGGTTATGCCGTCAATGAGGTTGTTGCAATTCGCAGGTCCCGCGGCGCGCAGATGCAATGTGGTCGCTTACAATTGCTCGTATCTCGCTCCCACAAAAATAAAAGATTTCGCCGAAGCGATGTATTTGTCCATGAGTGGAACCGGTGTTGGGTTTTCCGTTGAGAGTGAGACCGTGCAGAAACTTCCTCAAATAATGAGGCAAACGGGAGAACACAAAGGCGTGCATATCGTTGAAGATTCAAAAGAGGGGTGGTGTGACGCGTTGACATTGGGGTTGACCACATGGTGGAACGGCGCAGACATTGATTTTGATTATTCGCAATTAAGGCCCGCGGGAGCGCGATTGAAAACCATGGGTGGCAAAAGTTCCGGTCCTGAACCTTTGAGACGATTGTTGGTGTTTGCGAGAGAAAAAATTTTGTCAAGACAAGGTAAGCGCTTGAATAATATAGATGTGCACGACATTATGTGCAAAATAGCCGAGGTGGTGGTTGCCGGAGGTGTCAGGAGAAGCGCCATGATAAGTTTGTCCGATCTTGATGATGCGGATATGAGAGACGCAAAGAGTGGGCAGTTCTACATACAGCATCCGCATCGCGCCATGGCAAATAATTCGGCTATTTACAATGAAAAGCCCAGCGCGGCGGAGTTCTTGAATGAATGGGTTGCACTGATGAAAAGCGGTTCCGGCGAAAGAGGTATTTTTAACAGAGGGTCGCTTAAACACCAATTGCCTACAAGAAGGCTTGAATATCTGCGCAACAAGATGAAAAGCAAAAATGGAGATTTGGGTCCGTTGGGCACAAATCCTTGCGGAGAGATTATCCTGCAATCAAAACAGTTTTGCAATTTGACTGAAATAGTGGCCCGAAGAGACGATGATGAAAAATCATTGATGAGAAAAGCGAAGATTGCCACAATTCTTGGAACTTATCAATCTTCTTTGACAAAATTCGGGTATATTTCAAAGGAGTGGAAAAAGAATGTTGAAGCGGAGAGATTGCTTGGGGTATCCATAACCGGGCAATGGGACTGTCCGGCGGTTAGGGACGCGAAGGTTTTGCGTAAAATGAAAGAGGTGGCGATTAAAACCAATAAAAAATATGCGGAAAAGCTCGGTATTAACCCTTCAACCGCGATAACCGCGATAAAGCCGAGCGGGACCACGAGCAAGACATTGAACACTTCAAGCGGAATGCATGCGAGATTTGCTCCTTATTACATTCAGAGAATACGAATTTCCGCTACGGATGCTTTATTTAAAATGTTGAAAGATCAGGGCATTCCTTATTATCCCGAAGTGGGTCAAAGTTATGAAGATGCAACCACATTTGTGCTTGAATTCGCCATAAAATCTCCCGATGGAGCGGTTGTTACAAAAGATCTGTCGGCGATAGATCAGCTTGAACACTGGAAATTGGTAAAAACCAATTATACCGAACATAATCCGTCGGTAACCATATCCGTGGGAGAGGATGAATGGATTGAAGTTGCAAATTGGCTTTATCAAAATTGGGAGATAGTCGGAGGAATTTCATTTTTGCCGAGAACGGATCATGTGTATCAACTTGCGCCTATGGAAGAGACCACCAAAGAGAAATACGAAGAATTATCAAAGAAGATGGAAAAAATAGATTTTTCCAAATTACCCATATATGAAAGAGAAGATGAAACTGATGTTAAAAAAGAACTCGCTTGCGCCGGAGGCTTGTGCGAAGTGGAAATATAGGTAATATATGTGCGTGCGCATTAACAATTTGTTAAAGGTTTATTCATGAAAGTAATTTTACTGCAAGATATTTCAAAGGTGGGGAAAAGATTTGAGGTAAAGGAATTGCCCAACGGTTACGCTTCACATTTGATACGCTTAAAAAAGGCCGAACTTGCAACGGATAAAAAAATGAAGAACATAAAGCAAGTTTTACGACGTAAAGAATTGGTTGACAAGCAGAAAGCAGACGCGTTGAATGCCGCGATTGAAAAAGTGAAGGCGAGCGGTATAAAAGTAATCGCAAAGGCGAATGACGAAGGTACTTTGTTTGAAGGTATTACCGCGGTAAAATTGCAAGAGGTTGTATCGGATACCATTGCGGAGTTGCCCATAACCTCGATAAAGTTGGATGATCCGATAAAGGAAGTGGGTGAATATGAAATTGTATTGACCGACGGGAACAGCGATACAAAGGTGAAATTGTCCGTAATTGCGGAGAGGAGATAATTACGCTTTGTGTTCGGATAATATTTCCCGCGATATTTCTGAATCTGTATAAGATAAGTTGTGTAAATGGTTGAGATCAAGGAACATGTAAACCTGTCCGAATATACTACATTTAGAATAGGTGGCGAGGCTCGTTTTCTGGTTGATGTGTGTACCGAATATGATTTAAGACAGGCACTTACGTTTTCGCGTCAAAATAATTTAAGTTTTTTCGTTTTTTCCGGGGGCAGTAATATATTATTTCCCGATAATGACTATAACGGTTTGATAATACGCATTGCGGGCGACGATGTGCATTTTTGCGGATCCGAGATTATCGCGGATGCAGGGGCGAATTTAACAAATTTGATACGAAAAAGCGCGAAAACTGGTTTGACCGGTTGGGAAAATATGTGCGGTATTCCGGGTTCTGTGGGAGGCGCGATCAGAGGAAATGCCGGAGCATTCGGGGTTGAGATAAAAAATGTTTTGAAAAGAGCGCGAGCGTTTAATGTGGATACGGGAGAATTGAGAGATTTTAACCGTCAAGAGTGCGCATTTGATTATCGCTCAAGTTTCTTTAAATCAAATTCTCAATGGATAATTTTGAGTGCGATTTTTGTGTTGAGCCAAGTTTCGGATACCGAACATTTCAATACAATGACTTGGTGCAACGATGCGCAAACACCCATTGAGTTATGTAATTGCATAGTTAAAGAGAGAAACAAACGACATTTGCAAACGGAACGATGCGCCGGAAGTTTTTTCAAAAATCCGATTTGTTCAAATATGCCTGCACTGGTATGCGCGTTTGAAGAAGATAAAAACACAAAGAGTAAAGAAGGAAGAGTTCCGGCCGGGTGGTTATTGGAGAGATGCGGACTTAAAGGTTTGAGAGTGGGAGGCGCCGTATGCAGCGAACAGCACCCCAATTATATAGTAAATACCGGTAATGCGACACAGGCGGATATTATTCAATTGGCTTCAATCATAAAGAAGAGGGTGTATAAAAAATTTGGCATCAAATTGGAGGAAGAGGTTACGGTTGTGAATTGGTAGATAACGGCATCTGAATTCAGCAAAATGTACTGTTTATTTGCATGCGAGGTGTGTTACAATAATCCGCGTGGTTGTATTAAAAATAGTTTTTAATAATGGTTTATGACTCATTTGATCTTGGGACAAAAAGCTCCGGATTTTAATTTAAGCGATCAGTATGGCAATATGCACTCTTTAAGTGACTATAAAGGGCGCTGGTTATTGATTTTCTTTTATCCAAAAGACATGACACCGGGATGCACCATTGAAGCGAGTACATTCAGAGATTATTATGAGCGGTTCAGAGAATTGGATTGCAAAATTATTGGCGTAAGCGGGGATACTTGCGAATCTCATTTGAAATTCGCGGAAAAGGAATCCTTGCCATATCCTCTGTTGGCGGACACCGACTTTGAAATGTGTAAAGCGTATGATGTTTTGGAAAAAAAACAAGTTTTCGGCAAGAAAGCTGATGGCATATTGAGAACATCTTTTTTGATAGATCCTGATGGCAAAATTGTAAGGATTTATGATGACGTTAAGCCCGCCGATCATGTAGAGGATGTACTTTTTGATTTACGATTTTTGCAAGATGAACATGTCAGCGCTTGAGTTTTAAACAACGGGTGTCAGTTTTGTTATTGACGACTTTCTTATCTTATATTTGTTTGTCTTCTATGTTTTATCATCAAAATTCAGAAGCGCGGAGTTTGATTAATAAATACAGGCAAGCAAGAAAAGGCAATATTTCTTTTGTTGTTGTTGAGGGCGTGCACGCTTTTAAGCATGCGCTTCGTTTTGGCGCGGAATTTACGCATATAGCCATGTTGAAAAATGGAAAAGCGCAAGAAATTTTGAAACGGTTTGGAACGCAAGACGAGGTTGAATATCTTAAGGATAATTCCGAATTTGTTGACATTGAGACATATTCTTCATTATCTCCAAATCCTCATAAGACCGGGATTATCGCTCTTGCGAAAAAGCCGAGCAATTCTTGTTTGCGCGGCGGGTTTATGGGCGATACCGCGGTTTTTATTGAGAACCCGCAATCGCTTTTTAATGTTGGCGCGGTCATAAGAACCGTTGCGGCAACGGGAGTGTTAAATTTTGCCATCAGTGGAAGGCATAATCCTTGGCATGCCGATTGCATAAACACCGCTCGCGGATTGCACTTTGCGCTGAATTGTGTTGACATATTGGAAATCGACGATATTGTTGCATTGTCAAAAAAGCATGATTTTAAAATTTGCGCTTTTGATACCGATACCGAGCACACGATTACAGATATGCCCAAATTTAAGAAGAAGATATTCATGTTCGGTACCGAGAGGGACGGTTTGTCACGCACACTTTTAAGTGTTGCGGATATTGTTGTAAAGTTACCCATGAGAGACAAAGTTTCTTCATTGAACTTGTCCGCATCGGTTGCCGCCGCATTATATGCGGATATGTTAATGTAAACCGGTTTTATGCAACATTTTATGTAAGTTGTAACTATATATCCATAGTTTACATGTTAAACTCTTTACGATGAATGCCAAGTTCAAATTGATCAGTAATTATAAACCTGCCGGAGATCAGCCAAAGGCGATACGGTCCTTGGTTAAAAGACTTGATAACACTTATAAAAACTCGTTAAGAAGTAGGCAAACTTTGCTTGGAGTTACGGGATCGGGAAAAACTTTTACAATAGCGAATGTTATTGAAAAAATACAAAAACCCACTCTTGTAGTCGCGCACAACAAAACGCTTGCCGCTCAACTTGCAAGCGAATTCCGAGAATTTTTTCCGAATAACGCCGTACATTATTTTGTGTCTTATTATGATTACTATCAACCGGAGGCGTATATGCCCATAACTGATACATATATAGAAAAAGAAGCCATAATAAATGAAGAAATAGACAGATTGAGACATGCCGCCACACAATCATTGCTTACGCGAGATGATGTTATAGTTGTGGCATCGGTGTCTGCAATTTACGGTATTGGAAATCCAAATGAATATTCAAAACATATCTTTAAACTTAAAAAAGGTGAAACTAAAAACAGATCTGTTTTATTACGTGAATTGGTGCGAATGTATTTCAACCGTACGATGGCGGACTTGACCCCCGGAACCTTTCGCGCGATAGGGAATACTGTGGAAATACAACCGAGCAATGAACAGATTATATACAGAGTCGTATTAAGAGGAATCATTGTTGATCGCATTGAAGCGTTGGATCCGATTACAAGACAGATTAAAGAATCTATGGACGAAATTATCATTTTCCCCGCGAGACATTTTGTTATTTCAGACAATGAACTGAACAGGGCAATGAAAGATATAAAACAAGAGCTTGATACACAGTTGTGTATTTTAAAAAAAGAGGGGAAAAATTTGGAAGCTGAGAGATTGAGTAGGCGAGTGCGTCAAGATTTGGCGATGATAAGAGAAACGGGATATTGCAACGGCATTGAGAATTACAGCAGGCATTTTGATGGTCGCAAACCGGGCGAACCTGCGCACAGTTTGTTGTCTTATTTCGGTTTTGGCGGGAGGGATTTTTTAACCGTGATTGATGAGTCTCATGTTACCGTTCCTCAATTGAATGCCATGTATGGCGCGGATAAATCTCGCAAAGACGCTTTGATAGATCACGGCTTCAGGCTACCGAGCGCTCGTGATAATCGCCCGCTGACATTTGAAGAATTTGATAAAATGACGCGTCAAATTATATTTGTCAGCGCAACACCCGGTGATTTTGAGATATCTGAAAGCGTAAGTATGTATGGAAAAAGCGGTGTTGTGGAGCAGATTGTAAGACCGACCGGGTTATTGGATCCGAAAATTGAAGTGCGACCCGTTGTTGAGCAAAATCGTGACGGAATTAAATATCCCGGGCAAGTCAAAGATGTGATTCAAGAAATTAAAAAAGTGGTTAAACGAGGGGCGCGAGTTTTGATTACCGTTCTCACAAAGAAAATGGCGGAAGATTTGACGGATTTTTTGAAGGACGAAAAAGTTGGGGTAAATGCCGAGTATATACACAGCGATGTGAAAACTTTCGAGAGGGTTGAGATTATACGCAAGTTCAGAGAGGGTGAATTTGATGTATTGGTGGGCGTGAATTTATTGCGTGAAGGGCTGGACTTGCCGGAGGTGGAATTGGTCGCTATTTTGGATGCCGATAAAGAAGGATTTTTGAGAAGTGAAACCAGTTTGATACAAACCATGGGCAGGGCCGCGAGAAATACGCGAGGACGCGTTATACTTTATGCGGATAAAGTCACCGACTCAATGAGAAAAGCTATTGATGAATCCGAGAGGCGAAGAGTTATACAGCAAAACTACAATAAAAAACATGGAATAACTCCGCAGAGCGCCAAAAGCAAGATAAAATATGTTAGCGAACATTTTTGCAATTCTCATAAAAAAGCGGTACGCGAACTTGCGCTGATAGATAAG
>WFWP01000009.1 GCA_015491055.1 Patescibacteria group bacterium
TAATTTCACCCTTGGTGCCGAGTTCGGTAAGAATCGGCCTTGCATTTTCCACACCAACTTCGGTTGCGGTTACTTGGCAACTTGCGGTACAAACACTTGCCCAGCGTATGGTTGCCTCTTTACCGCTTTCAACTTCTTTCGGGCGCGCAACCACTATTGATTTTGCTTCTTTATATTTGCACTTATTTGGTATTTTTACGCCCGCATACGGTCCGCCACCCGCAGAAATACCGTACCGCGCGGAACTCGGGCGAATGGCGGATATGTCTCTTGCGCTCGCCCGTCTGTTATTTTGAGTGTTTTTTGCTTCTCCGTAACTGGTCACAACGGGATTGTTCGTGTTCGGGCATTTTTCGGAATCATAATATGGATGTTTGGGGTGACATAAAGGCAAACGCAAGCGAGCTTGATACTTTAAAAATTCAAGTCTCCTTCTTTCCATCTCCTCCCTGAAACGACGTTCTCTGTCTCGCTCTTTCTGTTCTTGGTATTTGCCAAGCATCTCTTGCAACGGTTTGAATATTCCCGCCATTCCCCCGGATCCGCCTCCACCTCTTGCTCCACTCAAATCACGCCGACCGTTTGTGACAAATCCGTTGTTGCGAACATACCCGTTATCATCAAATCTAACATCTCTCGGATTCGTTATACGCCCACTCTTTTTTGGGTTTTTACAAAAAACACCGGGCTTGTCGTATGTGTCAACAATCACCACCGGACAAACATTAACATTACATTTTCCCGTTGAAACATTAGATCGGTTGTCATCGCCCCTCCTTGCAGACTTGCCGGTTTTCTCTCTTTTTGCGGAATTTTTCGCAGAATTCAAACGCGCTCCATATTCCGCCTTCACATAAAGCATATCTTTCACCTTCTTTATTGTTACTTTGGGTTTTTTAAGTTGCCCCGAAGAATTACGCCCCGCAACCAAAACATAACCGTACCCGCCGGAAGAACGAACTGAAACAGGTATGTTTTTCGCTCCAAGCTTTTTCACTTTCTTTATCTCTCTGGCAACGGACTTGCAATCTTTACCGGAAGCGTAAATTGATTTGTGCAAGGCGCCGCCTTTGCCGTTTTTCCGACTGTTGGCAATAAAAGCGCGTGAGCCGGCAACTCCAATAGGTAAATCCGTAAAATGTTCACCAAACGCACCTCTGATATCCGCATCTCCATATATGTCCGTTGTCGCATAAGCAGCGCCGGTAAACACAAAAAGAACACTCGCAACAAACACCGAGAACACGAAGACCGAACGCAAATTCGCAAACAAATATTTGATACGGCAAACAAAAAGGAACCTAATTCTCATAACAAATGTCATTATAACTCATTCAAAATCCATTTTTCCAAAGCGTTGTGGATATCCTGAGAATTTTCACGCGCCTCGTGTACCAATTCCGGAATTCGTATTGCAATTTTCTTCAACTTTTTCTCCGAAAAGATTTTGAAGTCTTTTTTTAATATCATATTCTTAACAGCCCAAAACAAAATTCCCGCAATCGCTTCACCTTCAACGCCTTCAATTTTTGCGCGCGCAAACGCCTTCCAAGTGTCCTTTTTGTTGCCTTTCTTAAAGACATTTACCACCGCAAATATATTATGTCTATCGGACATTTGATATTTCTGTCTGTTATATCCCTTATTACAAACAAATGTTTTATTGGCGAACTTCGATATTTTCTCACGATAGCGTGAAGACGGTTCATGAAGTGCCACCACACAAACATGCTTGCTTTGTTTCATATTATCCAATTGAATATCATTGAAACTCAAAAAAACATCATCCATAAAAGCAAGGTAGAGTATAAAATTACGCTTAAAAAGCCCTTGTGTTGCGAGGATATCATCTATATTGAAACTTGAAGAACCGTTATGTGTAACCTCTTTCGTTATCCTTAACAATTCGGCGTTTGGCCTTTTTGCAAGCAATTTTTTAATCAACAATTCCGCGCGTTCGCAATAATGAGTTTCATTTTGCTCGTAAAACACATACAACATAGCGTGACCATTTTAACATAACAAATCATATTATCCTTCCCAAATACGCAATACTTATGTCCTTTAATCCAAATTGCGCATCTCCAACCAATTTTTACCCGATTTTACATCAACCTTCAAAGGGACATTTGATGTCTTATACATGATGTCCGGTGTTTCCAACACTTTTTCCATTTCGTTTTTTATTTCTTTCGCAACATTGCAAACATCTTTTTCCTCAACTTCGCATATAATCTCATCGTGAATCTGCAATATCATAAAAGCGTTTTTATATTTCTCCAAAATCTTATTGGCGTAAATCATGGCAAGTTTTATTATATCCGCCGCGGTACCTTGCACAGGTGCGTTTATCGCCATTCTCTCCGCGGACGCCCTTATGTACGGTATATCGGACTGCAATCCTTCAAAGTATCTTCGTCTACCGAAAAGTGTTTGTGTATAACCTAATCTGCATGCGTCATTTTTTGTTTTGTTTACCCACTCGGCAAGCCCTTTGTATGATTGAAAATATCTGTTCAGATATGATCTTGCATCTTTCACGCTTATAACTTCTCCACCGTTTGTCCCGTCTTGCAAATTCGCTCTCAAAGCGTTAACACCCATTCCGTATAAAATACCGAAATTTATAACCTTTGCCCTTCGTCTCATTTCTTTGGTTACATGTTCCGGTTTAACTCCGAAAACCTCCGATGCCACGGAAGTATGTATGTCTCCCCCACTCCTAAAAACGGAAATCATTTTCTTATCGCCGGACAATAAAGCGACCACTCTCAATTCAATTTGAGAATAATCAAACGATATTAACTCTTTTCCCTTTGGCGCCACAAAACCTTTTCTAACCAATTCTCCGTAATGGGTTTTCACCGGTATATTCTGCAAATTCGGGTTTTTACTTGCCATTCTGCCCGTTGAAGTTCCGGTTTGTATAAAACAAGTTCTCAACCTGCCATCTTTATCGCGCATTTTGGGCAAGGTGTCCACATAAGTGGATAAGAGTTTATGCAATTCGCGATATTCAAAAATAAGATCCACAATGGGATGTAATCCTTTTAATTTCCGCAACTCTTTCTCATTTGTTGCATACTGTCCCGTCGCGGTTTTGGAACCTTTTTTCAATTTAAGCTTATCAAACAGAATTTCACCCAACTGTTTGGGTGAGCGAATATTAAATTCCTCGCCCGCCAATTCAAAAATTCGCATTTTTTTATTTTCAAGTTCCAAGTGAAATCGTTTAGACAAATTTTCAAAGTATTTTATATCCAAAAGTACTCCCGCATTGTTTATTTTTTCAACAATTTCCACCAATGGTTTTTCAATGAGGTTAAACACTTTCATTAAATTCCGTTTTTCAAGCACATCAAACAATGTATCCATGATTTCGTGCCATGTAAGTCCTTCTGCGCGAGCGTTTGTGAATCTGATAATATCTTCAAAGGACGGGTCTGTGAAATCCGATTTTATCAACCAAAGAGCCACTTTTGCGTAAAGCAATTCGGTTTTGTCAATATCCTTCTCATTTAACTCATAAGATGTAGATGTTTGCGATTTGATGTTCTTATCACATTTGAACACTTCTTCCAAAACGGGTATCAATGTTCTGAATTCCAAATCGGAAACAAATTTTAACGCATCTTTGCAATTTAAAGCTCCAATCCACGGGTTATCGGGCATCTTGAAATTTATGGGAGTGTTTGTGTTGATGGTTGCGAGAATTTTTGAAAAATACGCCTCCTCTTTTTGATTCAATAAAATATGCAAAATACGCGGTGTAAGCCCGGTATTTTTCTTTATCGCGTTTTTATCTGTCTCATTTTTTATTTTTTCAAGGTTTGCGTAAATTTTATCCAAGTTTCCAAATCTGTTTATCAAGTTTACAGCGGTTTTGTCTCCCACTCCCGCAACGCCGGGTATATTATCGGAAGGATCTCCTCTTAACGCCTTGTAATCAACAAGGAGTTCGGGAGCAAAACCGAATTTTTCAATAACCGCCCGCTCATCATACAATTTCATTTCTTTTACCCCTTTCTTTGGAGTATAAACCACAACATCTTCGCCTTTCACCAATTGCATTGTGTCCGCATCTCCGGACGCTATTACAACTCTTAAATCACCAAATTTCTTTTTGGCGCCGTTTTTTGCGACAATTTTGACTATTGACCCTATCACATCGTCCGCTTCGTATCCCGGGGCCTCATAAACGGGTATGTTAAAAACATTAAATAATTCTTTACTCTTTTTTATCTGATCAATCAAGTCTTTCTCCGCTTTTTTTCTCCCTTTTTTGTATGTTTTGTATAAATTG
>WFWP01000010.1 GCA_015491055.1 Patescibacteria group bacterium
ATATCATTATGCGCAATGTGACAAAGAATATTGTTATTGCGAGCACAAGACAATTATAGCGAATATGAATTTTGATAAAAAATTCTCGGTCCAAGAAATCCGCTTGAAATTTTAAACGCGCAATCGCGCGGTTATAACGCTTTTTCCTTACCTAAACACTTTAATATTTTATAAGTGAAGGTTTAAGAAAGAAGAAAAAGTTTGGTATGACTCATCGGGGCGAATTGCCGGGCTATCTTACATTGCAACAGAGGTATTGTTGCGAGTTGTGTGTAAAATTATCTATTCTTGTACCCATCCAAAATTTCTATTGTAAAATCGTCAGCGTCTTTGGGAAATGTTTTTCTCCAAAAAGGTCTTATAATCGCATCTGCGCTCTTTATTGTGGGATACCCGGATAAAACATTATTCAGTATGTTCCTATTTTTTCCGGCGAGATCCGAAATCAATTTATCGTAATCAAAATACCACACAAATTCCGCGGGACCGTTAATCAATACCTTTACAATTTCATTATCCAACTCCAAATCGTCAATTCTTGAACTTGTGGTAATTTTTACATCCAAGTCCGATATATCCGATATTAACGGGTACCCCTTGTCAGGATTACCTAAAACACCCGCCGATAAGACCTTTGCAAAATTCTTTTTATCAAACACAAAAACGCGCGCGACGGCATTTTCGGTTACCGCAATCTTATCGCCATCTTCTTTAATATCCGTATCATCAAAATCTACAAAAACGCCGCTATCAAAATAATAAGCATCCTCCGGTACTCTACCGAGTATTTCTCCTTCAACCGTTTGGCGTATGTCCGCCCTTAATTTTTCACTTATCTCTTTTTTAACATTCTCGCTTATGACGGCTCGCTCTCCCAAAAAACCTCCGGTGATCGGTGTTTTAATTTTTGCATAAATGGTCGCATACATATCGGGTAAACTCTTCAAGCCGGGCAATGTCAAATTACCCGTATCCCTGTTATATTCCGATCCCGGCTCATCTGCGTATACGCGTACATCAAGCTCCCCCGGCTTACCATTCTTCCTGCCCGGTACGACAATACTCTCTCGCACTCTGTACACATACCCGTCCTCTGTTTCAAATCTCGTATTCTTTATGAGTCTTTGAGGTCTTGAAGTATAATCATTGTAAACGGTTATAATTCCCGACGCTTTCTCTTTAACGGTTTTTACTCCTGTGGGTTCCACAAGCTCCGTTTTGGAAATATCCCACTCAATTACCGAATACTCAAGTATTGCGTCATCGGCAACATCGGTACCGGCCTTTACGGCGTTAAATTCTTTGTTTTTGAACAACGCCTTTGTTACAACGGGTTCTATTCTTATGATCGTGTCTGAAAACACGACGGATAAAGAAACCACAAACGTGGAGATTAACATAATCGTCGCCAAAATCCACCACCCCCAAAAATATCTCTTCCTTGCACCGACGCGGACTCCGACTCTCCCATCTACACCTCGCATGCCTTCGCGCATCATGCTCCTCCTGCCGTTTCTGGCATTGGCCCTTTCTATGCGAATATCTCTTATGGATGGTTTTTTGTTATTTTCAAACTTGTTCATACGAGACTATAATACAACAGTATTTAAAGCCTGCAAAGAGTTATCTGTGTATATCTGTTTACAAGCTATGTCTGCAATCGTATCAGTGCTTGTCATGTGAAAGTATTCCACTTCACGATTCAAATTTTGTTCAATAACATTTCCCGTTGCCTTCAAAAATTTGAAATCAACAAATAAGTGCGCCACTGTAATTTCTATTTCTCTCGCAACTTTGTTCAGAGGTTTTTTTGTGGGATATCCGTTTAACTTAACTTGCTCGATATACTCATTGTATTGCGCATAGCCTTCCGGAATTCTCTCCATATCGACTTTAACCTCCTTACTTTTTTTTAAAACGGATTTTAATAATTTCAAGGTAATCCTTATATCTTTCTTCAATTTTGCCGAATGAACCACTCTCTCAATTTTGGATAAAGGATGCACGAACATGCAACAAACTCGCGCTCTGCCCACTGAAAAACCCGCATCTATCAAATCCAAATTTATCGTAGATTCATGAATTAAAGAATCCACACATTTAACAACATTGTGCAAAGAATTCTTTTTGCGCGCAACTATGGGCATTTTTTTTGCAAACAAGACATCAATCAAGCACTCGTCTTTACCGGTATTGCGCAATGCGAAAACTTCAACATACTCATACGAAACTTTAAACATCAATATGTCCGTATGGGATTCTATTTTGAATATATTTGCCAACCAAGAAGACATGCGTAGATTATATCACACATGCAAATCCACAAAGCATTGTTCCCACCAACATTGCGTATGACATTAATTGAATATAAAGTCATTTCATTCCTCTCAATCCTTGCCGTACACTCACAATCATCTGACCTCAAAACCGTTAGCGATATAATCCTTTTCTATTTTCTCCATAATATCTCCCACTTCTTCATCAGTCAAAGTCTTGTCAATAGATTGAAACACTATATGAAAAGCTATTGATATTCTGCCGTCTTTCTCAAACTCATCAAATTTATCAATTCTCCTTGCCAAAGCGCCTCCATGTTTTGCTATAATCTCTCTCATCTTTTTTTCATCATCTTTATTTTGCGCCCATGCGGCTATATCGCGCAATACAAATGGGAATGAACTGATCGGCGAGTATGTGATATCACGATCAATTAACGGTAATTTCGGATACGAGTCCGGAACGGGCAATCCTTTTATTGTCTTTGTCAAATTGAATTCCAAGATCCCGTCACAAATCTCAACCCCTTGCAACTCGGAACCCAATTCTTTTTCAAGGGCGCTTTGCGCTATGGCAAGAAACTCATCTTGAATTGAAGCCCTTTTCTTCTTCCGTAAAGCTCTTACACCTATCGCCACATTCGTTTGTTCAATCAACCCCTCGTTTTCAATATGCGAAAACACCTTGCCCACTTCAAAAGTTTTAATCATTTCATATTCTCCAAGCAATGGGGCGTTTTTCTCAGCTTTATCCAATACCCTCTCAATTCCGTCTCGCAAATTTGCGCGTATATGGCTCTTTTCCATATTCAATACGCTCACAAGTTTGACATCTCCTTTATCGGTTAAAGTGTATGTCATTATCTCCGGAACACTAAGATCAATCATTACTTTTCGCACCAACTCTTCATACGCGCGATTCTTGTTAATAAATGTGCCTGCCGGATTTTCAGGTAAAGGTTTACCGACAATATTCTCAAAACCATGTACCCTGCCTATTTCTTCATACACATCTTCGGGTATATTTATATCCAATCTTTCAAAGGGAGGTGTTACGGTTATGCGTTCCCCTTCAATGGAATACCTCCATTCAAACCTGCTCAAAATATTCTCTGCCTCATTTACCGATATGTCTGAACCCAGAAAGGCATTCAAATCTGAAAGGTTTATAGACACGCTCTCATTCTCTTTTGTGTCCGCTTCCGGGTTGGTGTCCGCAATTCCCTCAATATGACCCTCCGCTATATCCAATATCAATCGTGATACTTCCACCGCTCCGTATATTGGCAACCTATCTGAGATTTCGTTTTCAAATCTGTGAGATGCGTCTGTTCGCAATTTTAACTGCGCCCCCGCCCTGCGAGTTTTTACAGGATTAAATTTCGCGGATTCCACAATGATGTCAACGGTGTCCTCATCAACCTCTGCGGTCATACCGCCTTTAATACCCGCTATTGCGACCGGCGCATCCGCATTTGCATCTGTTACCACCGTTATTTCTTCGCTTAATTCATATTCATCTCCACCCAATACGGTTACCTTTTCCGCATTTCTCGCGCTTCTTATTCCCAGTTTTATTCCGTTATTGCGAACAAATTTTCCCGCATCAAACACATGAGTTGGTTGTCCTATGCCAAACAATACATAATTTGTTATGTCGACCACATTGTTTATGCTTTTCTGTCCCATTGCCAAAAGTCTGCGCTTCAACCAAGCCGGGGATCCCCCGACCTTTACGCCCTTTATCAAAACCGCCACATACCTCGCACACAACTTATGATCTGAAACATGAACGCTGATTTCATCGGTATGCCGATTAAAATCTTTGACCACATTTGACAATTCATCTTTTTTCACCTTCATGCCCGTAAGAACGGACAATTCCTTTGCAACTCCTCTGTGACTTAAAGAATCATGCGCTCTGTTAGGTAACACATCCAGATCAATTATCCAGTCCCGTTCTCCGTCAATCTCAATTTCTTCAACACCGTCAACCTCATAAGCATGCATCATAAACAATCTCTCAAGCTCTTGAACGCTCGGCAATTTATCATCAAAATAATCTTGCAACCAATTGTAACTTATTTTCATACGCGCGCTATTACGAATTTCTTACCGTGTGACATCATCATTCTCGGCAAAAAACTGATAAACAAAACGCAGGTCTCCGTTATGGAATAAACGAATGTCATCAATAACCCATCTCATCATGGCCAATCTCTCAACACCTCCCGCGAAAGCGAATCCGCCGTATTTATCGGGATCAATCCCCGCATTGGACAACACATTTGGATGGACCATACCTCCCGGCAAGACCTCTATCCATTTATTCCTCAACCTTTCAGGTATATGATCGCCCGTCAATCTCATATCAAATTCTATGGCGGGCTCCACAAAAGGGAAATAACTGGGACGCATTCTGATCTCTGCACCCTTACCGAAGAATTTGTCAAAAAAATATTTCACCGTCCATTGCAAATGCCCAAGATTGATTTTCCCTTTTTCATCTATAACCAATCCTTCAAATTGATAAAACTGCGCTTCATGCTTCATGTCTGTGGCCTCGCTTCTGTACACCTTCCCGGGCGCTATAACTCTTATGGGAGGATCATTCTCTTCCATGAAATGAATTTGAATATCGCTTGTTTGAGTTCTCATAACCCTGCCGTCCGGCAACCAAAAGGTGTCTTGCATATCGCGGGCCGGATGATCCTTGGGGAAATTCAACGCTTCAAAATTGTAATAATCGGTCTCAATCTCGGGACCATCGGCAACCGCAAAATCCAATTCCTCAAATATTCCGACAATTTCCCTTATCGCGCCGGTGATCGGATGTAACGGATATTTTGCATACCTGTCATTCATATCGGTAAGTATATCATAATATTTAACGCAATGCTTTCATTTCCAAATCCGATATGCAAATTACTTATAATATACCCTATTTCCAAATCGCAAATCTATGTAACCGTCATTTCCGTCCGAATTATTCAAATCTTTTTTCATTGAAAAATCCCGGTAACTTTCCGAGTTCACGGTAATCTTCAAATATGACAACACCTTTTGCAAATCATCATTTAACTTGATTTTTAATGTAGGCATATTGTCGCCATATATTTCAGCCTCATCATCAAAAATCTCAACATACTTAACATTGAAACTTGTCTCCGTTTTTATTCTATCAATAAAATCTCTTAATGAATTGAAATGATCAGGCAAAAAAGTCTTTCCTATTGCTCTCCCGGAAAAATATCCTTTATATTCAATCATGTTCCCGATGTCATACTCCCCGCTCGCAATTGCGTCGTTCAAATCTGAAATTTTTTCAAAAACAAATCCGTTCTCATCCATAAAATAACAATCATGCTTTATATTTTTTATATATGCGCACCACATAGCCGACGGTTCTCTTTCATCAATATCCAATATAAGCGTGCTTATTCCGTCCGCCCGTATGTTTACCCGTTTCAACCTGGGATATTCACGCAACAAATCATCAATTATACTCTTTTTGTCATATGTAAAAACCGTACCCCCGTAAAACAATTTGAAACGCACTTTTGCCAATTTTCTCTCAACCGTAACCGCAAGTTCCTCCGCATTTAAGGCATTGTTACCTTGCACGGATATGTATTTTATTTCAAGGTTATCATTCACGGATACATGCCCCAACGCCGCATAAACCCCGATCGCAAAAGACGCGCACAGAAAAAATATCCACATATTTCTCTTGCGTCTTCTTTGCGCCAATCTCATTCTCTTTGACTTTCTTTTAACCATGAACGCAAAATTATATCAAAAGACACCAGAAAGACGACAAAATTGACGCGATCTCAACGACCTATCAAGATATCAACTTTAATATGTCATTCCATGTTACAAATAACATCAATACGATCAACGCCACAAAACCTATCGCATTTATCCAACCTGCTATTCTGTAATTTATCTTCCTTCC
>WFWP01000011.1 GCA_015491055.1 Patescibacteria group bacterium
ATATTATTTATGAGAAAGGTGATATTTGGGTTATTGTTCAGTGCCGTATTCTCTTTGTATGGTACGGCGCAGGCAAACGTACCGATAAGTGTTGATAAAGCATCGGGATACGCCCCGTTGCAAGTCACATTTACGGCGCAAGCTTTCGCAAATTCATGGACGGATCCGGCAACCGGCAATACCGTAAGCATAATGGACAGGGGAGACAGATACATTTCTTTCGGAGATGATTCCGATGATGTTAAATTGGTTTGTCAGAATCCCACATCGTCCACTTGTACCGTAACCGTAAATCACACATACGATGAACCCGGAACATATGATGCGGTTTTGTTTACCGCCGGTTTTTATGGAATTCAAAATGATTCTCAATACGGAACCAGGGCGGATGTGGATAAAATAACCATACGAGTCAGGGGCTCGTCACCAATTGAGGGGGAGTATGATTCATGTGTTGATGCGTATGAAAACGGAGAGACCGAAAGCGGATATTACAGTATAGACGGAATAGGGCGCGCTTATTGCGATATGGATACGAATGGCGGAGGTTGGTTGCGAATAACTCCCGAACTTGCAAGAGATGAATTGAATGGAAAATTGAGGTTTGAAGACGGTAAGAGCAATACTGATTACGGGTTTGACGGAAATGACAGGCCGTACACGAGAGATGATACCGGCGCTCATACGGCTCATTACACTTTTGATTTGCCGGTGGAAATGTCTGAATTTATGTTGTTTGATTATTATGCAAAATCAAATTCCGCGCCCGATGATTCTTCGGATTTATACGGATCAAGATTTACGCAAACATCTTGGGATAAGGCGCATGATAAGAGCGTGGGAGATGTATCTTTCGGTTTTGCCGATGATAACGGGCCGATCACAAGTTTCGCAAAAGAATTAAGCGATGATACTCTTGTTACACATAATCAGAGAATCAAATGGCCTCGTGACGAAAAGATTTATAAAACAAACAATCCTTCGGATAGATTCAGGATAGGGTGGGGAGATGAAGGTGGACCCAAGGAAGGTTGGTTTCCTTGGTGGAGCGGAAGTATTTTGATAAGGGAACGCGCCCCGAAAAGGCCTCTTGAAATTGACATAAGGTATGCTCGTATTGAAGATGATAATGATGTGGTATTCAAAACCCGCGTTTCGGGAAATCCCGACGATGAAGATACCGAAATGCGCGTACAATATGAAGACAGAGAAGGCGGGAGATGCAGGGGTGATTGGGAGCCGGCATATATAAAAAAAGGCGCAACAGCGACAAATGAAGACGGAGGAGATGAGCCGAGTGTAGATAATAACAAATCTTATCAAATAGGGTCAAAAAGCGGAGAACGGGTTATCGCGGACGGAACAAACAATACGGTAAGATTCACATGGGACGCTGAGCGAGATTTGGGTAAAAACCTTGAGGGAAAGTATTGCGTCCGTGTTACGGTTCGCGCGGATTCCGGTGAGTCAGATATGGACACTTATATCGTTGACTTCGGGACCTCGCCTGATCCGGATACGGATTCCGATTCTGCGCCAAATCCCACACCTCGTCCGAATCCGTCTCCGAGAGGCGGGGTTACGATAGTTTCTCCCGTGAACGGCGCAACGGTTGAAACCAATAATCCGGCGATTATAGGAACGGGTATTCCCGGGCAAACCGTAACGGTTGCCGCGGTTGGAAAGCAGTGCACGGCGCGCGTTATGTCGACAGGGGGTTGGACTTGCACTTTAACATTATTGCCTGCGGGAACTTATAAAATAGTCGCTACGCAACGCAACAATTACGGGCAAATTACCGGTACCGACACCGCGCAGTTTACCATACCGGGCAAGAAGTGCCCCGTGTTTACCAAGTATCATAAATTGGGGGATATTGGAGGAGAGGTTCCGAAAATACAAGAGTTTTTGAAGAGTCGCGGATATTACACGGGCCCGATAACGGGATATTACGATTATGCCACAGACAGAGCGATAAGATCATTCCAATTGGAATTTAAGGAACTTATATTGGATCCGTGGAGATTGCCGGCACCAACAGGAAATTGGTATAAGACGAGCCGAAAGCATGCAAACTTCCTTTCAGGGTGCTACGAAACGGTATATCTTGAAGGTATAGGCATTACTTTCTGATTTTCATCGCTAAGAAGTTTCAAACATGAGAGCAAGAACAATCTGATGTGTTTTTGAAAATCGGGTCTCGGGTGCGCGCAACATGCCTTTGGCATATTGTAGGGATAAGTTTTTTGAGAAGATGTATGGGACCACTCCCATTAAGTGCATTATGCAAATAGTTCTTAATGCAAGTTTTGAATATTGAAAATTAAAACATTGTATATTGTTTGAAAATTGAAAATTCGTAAATGAAAATTAACTTAATTCAAGTAACGCATCTTTAACAGCTTCATAATCCGACCATGGAACTTCTTTTCCGTTCACCGTTCTTGATGTGTAATGCCCCATGCCGGTCACAATCACAACATCTCCGTTTTTTGCAAGACTTATCGCTTTTCGTATAGCTTCTTTTCTGTCTGCGATATTATGATATTCGCAAGTGTGATCAGGGTTCTCTTGCAATGTGTTTTTTATATATTTAATCAAATTTGACCTTATTTTATCGGGATCTCCGTCATACGGCTCATCATCGGTTACGATTGCGATATCGGATCCGAGCGCTGCAGACTTTGCAAGTCCGGGGTGGACACTCGCATCATGTTGACCACCGCTTGCGCCAAATACAAGTATCACCTTGCCGCTTTTCGCTATTTCTCCGGCGGTTGACAGGGCGCTACTCATAGCTTTTTCGGTAAGCGCAAAGTCAACAATGCAGGTAAGTGTCTTGTGAGGCACAATCTGCATCCTGCCCGGCACGCCTTCAAAATTCTCAAGCGCCATCAATGAGTCATGTGTGGAAATGGTGTTTTGTTGGGTTTTTGTTTTGGTTTGATTGTAATAGTTTTTTGGGATTCTTAATGCATTTATTGCAATCGCCGCCGCAAGCGCATTGCCCGCATTGTAATTTCCCAACATGGGTAGTGTGTATTGGTGATTGTTATAGAGAAATACGGTGCCATATGTATCGGTGTATGCGCCGAGATGTTCGGGGCTGTAGGGAAGTGTATTAGGTAATTCATCGTTAAGGAATTTCAAAAATGGACACAAGAACAATCTGATGTGTTTTTGAAAATCGTAGGCGTGGGCGTGCGCAATGTGCCTTTGGCACATTGTAGGGATAAGCGATTTGAAAAGACACATCAGATTGTTCTTGGTAAACGTAAATGTGCATGGAGTGTTTAGCGTATGAAGCCACTTTTTTCCAAAAGCATCATTTGTGGGAAGTATGGCAATACCATTATTTTTCAGATATTTCGTAAAAAGAAGTTTTTTTGCATTCGCATAATTTTCTATTGTTTTATGAAAATTCAAGTGTTCGTGTGTGATATTTGTAAGTATTGCCACATCAAATTTTATACCGAACAACCTCCATTGAACGAGACTGTGAGAACTGACTTCAATAACGATGACTTTGATTTTGTTTTGTATGGCTTGTCGCAGGATTTTTCTTGTTTCATATGCGGAAGATGTTGTTCGCTTGCTCATTTTCAATATCTTTCCATTCATTTTTATCGCATAACTTGATGCGGATATATTCGGTATTTTCAATTCATTCAATATGTGCGCGATCATCTCAACGGTTGTGGTTTTTCCATCAGTGCCCGTAACACCGATTATTTGCATATTTTGCAAATCGGACTTTTTTACCGGTATCACTATGCCGGAAATTACATTCTTTATACGGGTATACCAAAGCCGAACAGGAGAATTGTGCGGTATTATTTTGCGAAGATAGTGTATGATCATGTTTCGGTTTGTTATAGGTTAATTTATGTTTCTTAACGCTTCTGCGATTTTTGCGTTCAGACCCTTTGTGTTTTGCGATAATTTCATAACCGCCCGTTGCGCTTGTTTGGAGGAGTAACCCATGGCTTCAAGGGCTTCAATTACTTCTTCATTTTCATCGGAACACTCTCTCGATAGGGGAGCATCATCAATTTTATCTTTAAGTTCCATAATTATTTTTTGAGCAATTTTTTTTCCTATACCTGACACTCTGGTTAACATGGATACTTTGTCGTGCGCTATCGCGCTTTTTATTGTTTTAATATCCGATATGGATAATATCATAAGCGCGGATTTCGGACCCACTCCGGAAACCGTGGTCAACATTTCAAAAAGAGTCTTTTCATCAATAGTGTCAAATCCGTATAAAGATATTGATGTTTCTTTGACGGACATGTATATATGCAGCCCAACTTCATCATTGACACGCATTTTTTCAATAGTGTGAGAAGTGGTATAGACCACATACCCCACACCTTGTATGTTTATTATGACACTGTTGTCCTCAAGGTTAATGTGTGATACTTTCCCCGATAAAAAACCTATCATCATGTTGATTATACACTTTTCGTATTATTACACCAAATTAAAACTTATATTAAACTTTGAACTCGGAAGCTTTCTTTTTCATTCCCCGCAATAAAAACATCGCAAAGGGTCAACCGAGACATTTTATCGGACGATGACTTAATATGTCCTTGATCTTAGCTTATATTCAAAATGAATAATTCAAAACTTTTCCTTCCTTAATCTTCGTTCATAAGTATTTTTATTGAAATGCAAATAAACCGTAATTGTATTGAGTCAAACTGAAATAAATACATGATTTATGAAAATTATGTTACAGATTGGTATGGTGGCAATTAACTTGTACACAAGAAAAAATTTGATATAGTTTTCGTACATTGCTCCCGTAGTTCAATGGATAGAATACAGGTTTGCGGTACCTGTGATTTAGGTTCGATTCCTAACGGGAGCACAAAGGTAACGCAAGTCTTTGCGTGAAGGTGTTTATTACCGTTACAAAATCCGTCACAATCCAATATTCCAATTGCAACGAACTTTCCGCATTAAGACCAAGCGCATTTGTTATTGTTGTATTTTTGCTATTGCGGCCATTATCCTGGATTTTTTGCGAGATGCGTTGTTTTTCTTGATAACTCCTCTTTTTGCCGCTTTGTCAATCGCTTTGTATACAGTCGGAATAATTGCTTCCGCTTCCGTTTTGTTTTTTTGCAATATCAACTTTTTGACCTTTTTTATTTCGGATTTCATTCTCCTCAAAACTCGCAGATTGAAAACGCGTCTGCGCCTTGATTGTTTGTAACTTTTTTCAGCTGATTTTGTCGTAGCCATAATTGACGCACATTCTACACAATTTCTTGTATATGGCAAGTTTGCGTGTAATCGGTGATGCAATGCAGAGAAAATATGATCGTGTTTGCGAAATGTTCCATTGAGTTATGTAATTCACTTATGTATTAAAAAACGCCACTCCATAACTTCATTTACTAAACTTATACTTTTTGTATCAAGATTATGCTCACATGCAAAATCAAAATCCCAACAATCTTGCCAGTTTATGACTTGTCGGCTCTCTAAGTTCTTCTTCGGGTAAATAATCCAATAAAAAATCTTGCAATTCATCAGCATCAACAGAGTCGGGCAAGGGAATTATCAAATGCGGCACAATCGGCATTTGCGAGTCTATTAACAATACGGCTTTTTCTTCGTATGGCGCTTCATATATCCAAAATGATTTTAAGTCTTTATATGGGTACAATTTGCCATTTATTTTTACACCACGTACGGTTATTTCATATTTGACTTCTTCCGGTGTTTTATTTGCGTATAACCCTATGGTTATGGCAGCCAACAATATCAAGATTCCGAATAAGACATTGCCTGTGATAACAGAACCTATAAATATAGCAAACGCAATAATGCCCAATGACCAAAACCAATCAGGTGTCTTGATGTCATGTTTTTTATTCACAGCTTTCCACTCGAATCGTATCGGTATTTGTCGTGTTTCATTAGCGTCGTTGGGCATAACTTACGCTTTATCAAATTAAGGAGTTATCGTGTTGTTACAACCTTCAGAATATCCTGGCACCGAATTGCCTTCCAAGCAAAATGTTATAGTGAATTCAGTACCGAGCGCGTTAGTCTGATATTTGTATGCATAATCCGGATATAGCGGATCCAAGGGGATTTTTGATATCACATTGTCATTTATAAGCGCGGTGGATACAGTATCTGTTCCGGTTAGGGTGATTTGCGTTTCAGATTTTGGGTATCTGTTACGACTTGTTTGATACAATTCAAGCGCTTTTTTTATGGAATTTACATCTTCCATTCTGCGGGTGTCCCTGCCTTTTTTTTGCACAGCTGTCATGCTTGCAAAGATTACAGATGCGAGCAACGCTATGATGGCCAATACAACAAGCAACTCTATCAATGTAAATCCCGTATTTTTTTTATGTTCCATAATGTTAAAAATTATATTTTGTTATATGTGTGTCACATTATAATCTTATAAACATACTAACACAATTTAATTTTAAATTTGTTGTTGATAATGTTATGTTACATCCATTTTTCAAATATCCACCTGATCGTGTGTTTGTGTTTTTAATTTGCGCATGAGATAATACAACAGTGTTGACGGATTGTTACATTTTTTATTAAAAAATTGTGATCTATGAATAGTTTATTAAAACAGGAATATAACGGAAATAATACTTTCTTTTTATACGTGATTTCAAGCCTTATGGGCGTATTGTTTTTGCATGTTCTGTTTTATCCATTGTTTGTAACTGCTGATCATATGAGACCGGTGAAGTGGACTTGTGGAAACGGTACGGGAACTGACTTGCGCATTATGCAAAATGCTCAAAGCGCGTATTGCGTATCGGATCCGATTGTGGAGGATTTTAATGTTCCGGTGCCTGCGGTGTGGAAACTCGCGGAAAATGAAAGACGATATATTTGGCTTCAATATGGCGGACATATATATGATCCGACCGTTTCGGTGCAATATGGAACTCGTTTGGTGAAAATTGATGATTCGGACAACGATATTGGTACCGTTGCTTGCGGTGGCACGGTACCTAAAGGTACACGCGTAAAAATACAAATTATACCGCAAGCGCGGCAAGATGTGTTTTGGTTTAATACCGGGGGAGCGTTTGACACTCCGTATGGTATATGGGCGCAAAATGCCGAATTGCAAAATCCCGAAAATGTTTTGTGTGTGGATGATAATTTTGTGTATCAACACGGTCGAGGAACTCCATGGTTCAAAAGCTATGCTACATTTGTCGTCAATCCTCCCGTTACGAATATAAATGTGACAGGGGCTTCATGTGAAGGGTCTACATCCGATAGTGAACGCGTATGTAATTTGGATATCGTAGGTTCTGTATCTTTTGATACAACATTTTCAAATGTGTTCGGTTATTTCTACGGTGCCAATAAATATAGAAAAGATCGCCTTAATAATACTCCTTCTGGTATTTGTTATGCGCGCAGATCGTTTTTGGTGAACCATGCGGCGTATAAGGAAGATCGCACAACGGGTAGGTACCCAGTTTATAAAGGTCGCGCCAAATGGGAAAACCAACCCAAAATAGAAGTCCCGGACCAAACAATATCATGTTCCGTAACTGTGGAAGATGTCTCCGGTGAACCTCCCGCAACACCAACCGTATATTCCAACGGATCGTGTGTTATCGGAAGCGCGTTTACATTAAACATAAACTCAACAGATCCGGACAATGACGCTATCCGATATGGCATAGATTGGGACAATAACGGCACGGTTGATCAATTCACACCCGCAACCGGTTATGTGCCGAGCGGCACAACTCAATCGCTAAGTCGCACATACACAACTGAAGGGACAAAAACGATTCGCGTACTCGCGCAAGATGAGAAAGGTCTTACATCGGGGTGGGTGACCGCATCGTTTGAGTGCGGTTCCGACCCTGAGGGCGGCGGAGTTGCAACAACCGAAGTGGCGATTTCGGTGACGGGAGGAGAAAGCGGCGCAAACACGGGCGGTGTTGCGAGAGATCCGGATGGAATAGCCACAAATGAAGATTTGTTCATAAAAGCCATACCGTCTTTGGTGGTGGCGGGTCAAACTTCCAAGGTGCATTGGAGTGCCGTTGATGTGGTGTCATGCACCGTTTCTGGGTCAAACGGAGATGGTCTGGCAAGCAGTTCAACGGGCTTATGGGATGGATTATTGTCTCCCGCGGGAGGGGTTACCACTTCCGCAATCGCCGAGCCCGTTACATACACTTTGAGGTGTTTGGATAAAGACGGTAAGGAGTTCAGCAAAGATGCCAAAGTGCTTATATCTCCGACATGGAATGAGTTTTAAATGTTACAAATAATATAAATACATTTTATGAGCAAATATTCATATATGCAATTCACGGAAATTATGTCATCGGTTAAAAAGACACTTTTATTATTGTGCGCGACATTATTGTTGTCGGTAACGGTAACAATGGCGATTGCCGAAGCTCAGGAAATGACGCAGAAGCAAATTGTGATGGATTTTCTTATGTTTGACGATGAGGGGGGTGAGATTATGCCAATTGAAGAAGCTGAGGAATTGACGGAAGACATAATAACTCGCGCAAAATCCGAGGGGGTTGATATTGAAGACACTGTTGAATTATTGGGTTTTGCTCAGGAAGTTTTGGAAGAATATATGTTTACGGATGATTTTTACGGTGACTCTTTTGTTTCCGGAAATGTCAATTGCTTTGATTATTACAAATTCGGGTCAGTACAAGCCAATATATCCGTGCCGGTAACCGGTTTCGTATCCGGTACGATTGCCACATTTTCCGGGTATCTTACAAATAACAATCCGTATCCGATAGTGGACGGAGCGTTATATGTAAAAGTATTTAAAAAACGAGATGAGGAAGGCGGAAATGCAAACGGACCATTGGTGGTTGACCAGGCGTTTGTAAAAACTGGTATAACAATTCCGGCAAATAAATCAATTCCGATTTCTTTTCAATGGCAAGTTCCTTCTTATGCGGTGTCCGGCGAATACATGCTCGCCACATTCTTTACCACAAGTAAGAAATTTAATTTGCTGGGACTTTCGTTCACTGACGATGTGGTGGGGAATACGATATCATTTAACATAACCGGAGAACAAGAGGGCACGGTTCTTTTTGACAAAGATGCGGTTGCGATTAACGGAGATCCTTACACATTCGCCGCGTTTCCTCCGCGAGTTTCCGCAACCGATCCCGTGTCTGTAACGGCAGTTGTGGTTAATGAGACCTATAAAGCCGTTCGTGTTCCGATTCGTTGGCGATTGTTTTATTGGGATGCGCAACGCCGCGAGAACATGATTGATGAAAAGGTTGAAGAAGTAACAATTGAAAAGAACGGTACGGCGACAGTCGTTTACAATGCGGAGGACGCAAATTATCCGGTTTATCTTTTGGAAGGTGTATTAAAATACGAAGATACAAAATCAATTATAAATGTGCGCTTTGTGCGAGATGGAATTGACCGCATTCGTTTGAATTTTCCGGGTGTTACGGATTATCCTTTGCGCGCCGGAGAAGAGACCGCTTTGTTTTCATGTTTGCACAATACATCGTATTACACTGCGAAAAACGGTCGTCTTGAATTGAGTTTAAAAGACACAAACGGCGAGATAATACGAGAATATGTATATGAAGGAAGCGTTACGGGCGAGATGATGGGTGTTGCGGACACATTTGTCCCGAGCAAAACATACACAGATTTCACCTTGGAAGCGCGATTGTTTGATAATGATACGCTTGTTGATGATGTTGTTTTGGAATATAACTGTAAAGATATAGCGCCCGAATTATGCAAATTATCCTTAAATGATGATATTTCAAACACCGAGTTGTCACAAAATGTGTTCACTGCGACCGGTTGGGAATTGTCGCTTTTAGTTTTTGTTGTATTGTTTGCGCTTGTAATATTGGTTTATATTTGGAAAATGTCTCGTGACAGATAATTTTGTTTTTCGTGCATTTTGTTTGACTTTGTATTTATATAGGTTAGTATATCTCGCGCAGAGCCGAAGAAGGTGTGCGTTTCGTTGCGGTTTTCAAGTTGCGGCGAATGTCAGACATGCCCAGGTCGATCGGCTCCATTACAAGTTGTAAAATATCGGCTCATATTTTTTGCGACCTGTTGATTTGGTTGCGAATATGCATGTCGGTATTTTGTAATAAAATTCATAATGGCGAAAACAAGAAAACAAAAGGAGGAGATCTTGGATAAACTTTCAACGGTTTTTCAAGAGTCCGCATCCACCGTGTTTGTTCACTTCAAAGGTATCGGTGTTGTGAATGAGACGAAAATGCGACACGCTCTTGAAAATGACGGGGTGCATTATTTTGTCGCAAAGAAAACTCTTATGCGAAAAGCGTCCGAGAATACCGATATTGATGGTGACATGCCGGAACTTGAAGGCGAAGTTGCGATCGCATATGGAGCCGATGATCCTACGGCTCCCGCCAGACTTGTTTACGAATTCTCCAAACAGTTTGGTGAGGATAGTTTGTCCATAATCGGTGGAATCTATGAAAATAAATTCATGGACAAATCGTCAATGCGAGAAATAGCCACAATACCTCCGATTGATGTATTGAGGGGCATGTTCGCCAATGTGATAAACAGCCCCATACAGCGATTTGCCGTTGCGCTTAAAGCCGTTGCGGATAAAAAGGCTTAACAATATTATAATTATTAACCGTTAACCGTAAAATAATTATGATTGAAGACAAGACACAAGAGACAAGCAATCAAGAAGATGCAAAAGAAGAAGAGCAAACTGCAAACAACGATAATTCAAACGACTCAAAAACCAAAGAAAGTTCAGCCGGTGAAGAAGTGGTAAAGGAAGAAAATAAAGAAGATGCGGAAGAAGACGTATTGCAAGATTTGCCCGAAGAACACAAAGAGATTATCGAAAAAGTTGAAAACATGACCGTGGTTGAATTGAACGCTTTGGTCAAGGCGATTGAGAAAAGATTCGGGGTGTCGGCCGCCGCGGTGGCGGTTGCGGCGGGCGGATCCGCAGATGCCGGCGGAGCGGAAGATAAAGATGAATTTGATGTGAAGTTGGTAAGTTTTGGAGACAAGAAGATTGCGGTAATAAAAGAGGTTAAGTCATTGCTTGGTTTGGGATTGAAAGAAGCGAAAGAACTTGTAGAGAGTGCGCCTGCGGATTTGAAGAGCGGAGTAAAGAAGGAAGAGGCGGAGGAATGGAAAGAAAAATTGGAAGCCGCGGGAGCAACTGTGGAACTTGCATAGTATTGTTTCCCAGGCCGGACGCGTTAAAAAAACGATTCGCATATTGTTTTGCGAATCGTTTTTGTATTAAGTTTTAGGTATATGTTATAATCCGCGTGTATGGTAATGAAAGATCCTCTCGCAAAGTTGTTCGGTTCAGCCGGAAGGTTGAAAATTATGCGTCTGTTTATGGCGCAAGATGAGGCATGCTTGACCCAAACCGAAGTACAGAGTCAAACAAAAACCGTGAAGACAACGGTTTCCAAAGAATTAAAATTGTTGCATCAAGTTGGATTTTTGAAAAAAACCAAATGCAAAATTGAGGTAGTGAAAAAATTGAAGACTAAAGATAAGATTGTTTATAAACATGTGCCCGGATTTGCATTAAACAAGGAATTTGAATATTTGCAGGCGTTAAGAATTTTATTAACACAGGTTAGCGAAGAGCAAAAAGAGTCTTTGGTAAAACGCGTTCGCAGGGCCGGTCGTATTAAAATGTTGGTTGCTGGGGGCGTATTTATGCAGTGTGACAAATGCAGGGTTGATGTGCTTGTGGTTGGAGACGCAATAAAACAAAGGACACTTGAAAATGCAATACGGGCCACGGAAGCGGAATTGGGACATGGTTTGCGTTACGCGGTTTTTTCAACAAATGAATTTAGGTATAGGGTTGACATGAGAGATAAATTGATTTGCGATATTTTTGATGAACCGCACACAAAATTGATTGACAGATTGAATTTGGTATAGATGGATTTGGCGATGAATTTATTTAATCCGGATCTTATACCGCTTTATCTGCGGATTCCAAACCCGATTTAGACGGTTCTTTGCTTATTGTAGCTTTGACATTTGCCGGTTACGGACAAACCGATTACCCACGACTTTACAGTGTGGGGTTAAGGTAATCGGTTCAAGTTATTAATGTTGCATCTTGCAAAAGTGTGTTAAAATAACGGCACTGCGCGATATATATATCGCGTGTGTTTTGGAATAATTAGCATGATTTTATTAGTAAGTTAATAATCATAAACATATGTTGT
Source organism: Patescibacteria group bacterium (assembly GCA_015491055.1). Lineage (GTDB taxonomy): Bacteria > Patescibacteriota > Minisyncoccia > Phycocordibacterales > UBA2100 > S139-169. The sequence goes on from WFWP01000011.1 coordinate 12,258, forward strand.
TAGATTCATGGGCAATTATTTTGCAAGAAGCCTTTCAGGATGTTTTTAGGACATTCGTCAATTTTGTACCTAATGTCGTGGGGGCGATTTTGTTCCTTGCAATAGGTTGGGTTATGGGAATTGTGTTGGCTCGCGTGGTTACACAAGTGGTTGGCGCGATTAAGTTGGATTCTGCATTGAGGTACGCGGGAGTTGAAACGATTCTAAACAAAGCCGGCATACGATTAAATTCTCCGGTGTTTATGGGGGAATTGGTGAAATGGTTGATAATCATCACATTTTTGATGTTTTCTTTGAATGTGATAGGTCTTGGAGCCGCGGCGTTATTTATAAAAGATGCGATCGGGATTATTTTGCCTCAAGTTGTGTTGGCGGCCGTTATATTGATAATAACCGCTGTTGTTGCCAGATTCGTTGACGGTTTGGTTACCGGATCGGCGAAAGCGACAGGTGTGGAATCCGCGAACTTTATAGGAAACCTTGCAAAATGGGCTATCTGGGTAATGGGTGGTTTGACGGCGTTCGCTCAACTAGGTGTTGACGGATCGTTTGTTTACACTTTGTTCACCGGAGTGGTGGTAGCGTTTTCTTTGGCGTTCGGATTGGCATTCGGGTTGGGAGGTCAAGATGCGGCCGCAAAATACATTGAGAAATTGAAGGAGGACATGAAGAAATAAATAGTTATAGTGTTTGACGCGGTTGTTCGTAACACGCCTTGTTTGAATAAGCAAGGCGTGTTTTGTGATGCATCTTTACATGGTTCCGATAACGGATACCTTAACATATTGCATTGTAATATACACCTGTTATTATTTGAGGTATGAATGTTGACATTGCATCTATTGTTGACCAAATTGTAATCCTTGCTTGGAAAGTCGGTCCGAATATTTTGTGGTCACTCATAGTATTGGTAGCGGGATGGAAAGCGATAGGGTTTTTGATTCGCGCCTTGGAAAGACTTTTTGAAAAAACAGATTTTGATGAAGCGTTGGAGAGCTTCTTGTTAAGCATTGCCTCTATTGGTTTGAAGATTATTTTGATTGTCGGGGTTGCCGGTATGCTGGGTTTTGAGACGAGTACTTTGGTGGCGATGTTTGGCGCCATGGCGTTTGCCGTAGGTATGGCATTGCAAGGAAGTTTGGGTAATTTGGCCGGAGGTGTTCTATTGTTGATTTTTAAACCTTTTAAAGCGGGGGATTTTATTGAGGTTCAAGGGTACAAGGGTAGAGTGGTGGCATTACAGATTTTTCAAACCATTTTACGAACTGCGGATAATAAACAAATTTTTATTCCAAATGGAGACTTGTCAAACGGCGCAATAATCAATTATTCGGCAACCGGTAAAAGGAGGCTTGACATGGTGTTTGGTATAGGATATGGAGATGATTTAAAAAAAGCCAAAGATATTTTGAACAATTTGGCGCAAAGCGATGAGCGAATATTTAAAGATCCGGCTCCAATAATAAAATTGGGTAATCTGGGAGATAGCGCCATTGAAATATATTTCAGGGTGTGGGTTAAAAGTGAGGATTATTGGGATGTTAAATTTGATATGAATGAAAAAGTCAAGGAGGAATTTGATAAAGCGGGTGTTAACTTCCCATATCCGCAAATGGATGTGCATTTAAGTAAGTCGTAGGTAATGTGAAGGCGGAGTAAGCAACAGTGTTTTGTTGTGCATTGCTTGTTTCTTTCAATATAGCTTGGAAGGCGCGCAAAGCGCAAATGCGCGTAGCAAGTTACTCTCCAAATTCAGCCGAAAACGCGAAAATTCAAAAATGGCGGTGCTGTTTGGGCAAAAATACTCATCCGATGCTTCGCATCGTCTTCGTTTTTTGTTTGCGGAGGGTGTGGGACTCGGTCGCATTTGCTAAATATTTTGTTCACGCTTCGCGTTCCAAAATATTAAGCGACGCGACCCCGTCGGCGCTTCCGCTCCACTCCGTTCCGCGGGCTTCGCGCGCGCCTCTTTTCGAGATCCCACCCCTCCGAACAAAAATAC
>WFWP01000012.1 GCA_015491055.1 Patescibacteria group bacterium
GTCCATATACTCGCAGATCCACACTTTGACGTGTGTAGTCCATCAACTCCAAATGTTCAACCCATAGCTTATCTATAGATTGAAGCAAGATCCTTCTTAATGAATTGTAATATGCCTCTTCTCCCATCTCGGCTTGTTTTTTGTTTGCTATCTCAATCAAATTTGACGAAGATATGGCTCTACTGCGTATCTCGGCAATCCGATTTAACTCTGAATCAAGCTCTTGTTTGTCTCCGAACAATATCTCTCTTCGCAAACCATATACAACACGCCTTTGTTTATCCAACACATCATCATATGCCAATATTCGCTTTCTGCTATCAAAATAAAACCCTTCAACCTTAGTTTGCGCATTTTCAAGTGCCCGAGTAATCAACTTTTGTTGTATCGGTTCATCTTCAGGGATTCCGAATTTGCCCATCATGCTTTTGATAATATCACTGGCAAAAATGCGCATTAATGGATCTTCCAACGAGACAAAGAATTGAGTCTCTCCGGGATCTCCTTGCCTACCTGCGCGACCTCTTAATTGGTTATCTATGCGACGCGATTCATGCCTCTCCGTACCCAAAACAAACAATCCGCCAAGATTTTTTACCTCTTCATATTCCTCTTTGGAAGCGTCCGGTCCTCCCAGTTTAATATCAACCCCCCTACCTGCCATATTTGTCGCTATTGTAACAGCGCCCTTCATACCGGCTTTCGCTATTATTTCACCCTCTCTTTCATGATTTTTGGCATTCAATACATCATGTTTAATACCTTCTTTCTCCAAATAAGCGCTCAACAATTCATTTGTTTCAACAGATGTTGTTCCTATTAAAACCGGTTGACCGGTTTTGTGTATTTCTCTGACTTTTGTGGAAATGGCTTTGAATTTCCCTTTTTGAGTTTGATATATCAAATCATTGTGATCAATACGCTTGGAAGGCACATTTGTAGGTATTTCCACGGTATTCAAACCGTACACTTTATAAAACTCCTCTGAACTTGTAACTGCGGTTCCCGTCATTCCGGAAAGTTTTTTATACATGCGAAAATAATTTTGATATGTGATTGACGCATAGGTCTTTGATTCTTTCTGTATCTCAACACCTTCCTTTGCCTCTATGGCCTGATGCAATCCCTCGCTCCAGCGCCTGCCCGGTTGCATGCGCCCGGTAAATTCATCAATTATCACTATTTGCCCATTATGTACAACATACTCCCTGTCTCTTTTATAAAGCGCTTTGGCTTTAACCGCCGTCTCTAAATGGTGAACATATTTTATGCCACCTTCTGAATACAAATTATCTATACCCAATTCTTTCTCCGCCTTCTCAATACCGCCGTCTTTTATTTGAATGGCACGCATCTTTTCATCAACGATATAATCTTCACCTTCTTTGAAGTGCCTCACTATCTTTGCAAATTTAATGTATAAATCAGCGGATTCGGAAGACGGAACCGAAATAATCAAAGGGGTTCTCGCTTCATCTATCAAGATGGAATCTATTTCGTCAATAACCGCAAAATGAAGATCTCTCTGAACCACACCATCTTTGCTTTGTGCCAAATTGTCACGCAAATAATCAAACCCGAACTCACTATTGGTTCCGTAAGTTATATCCGCCAAATATGCCTCCTTGCGTGTACACGGCTTCAACAACCGTTGCTCCAATTTATATGTGCCATGCTCATCTCTTTCTTTGTCAATGTCTCCACCCTGCTCAACGGGCGAATACAAATATGATTCTCCTCCCGCTATAACACCTACAGATAATCCCAAAAAAGCGTAAATTTGCCCCATTAAAGCCGCATGTAATTTCGCCAAATAATCGTTAACGGTAACCAAATGTGCACCTTTACCTTCCAAAGCATTTAAGTATAACGGCATTGTTGCCACAAGCGTCTTACCTTCTCCGGTGCGCATCTCAGCTATATCACCATTGTGTATAACGATACCACCCAAAACCTGAACATCAAACGGGCGCATACCCGTGGTGCGTCGCGAGACTTCCCTAACTACCGCAAATGCCTCGGGTAATATATCATCAAGTGTTTGACCTTCATTCAACTTTTTTTTGAATTCATCGGTCTTATTCCGTAAGTCATCATCGGTCATTTTCCGAATCTCAGGTTCAAGATCGGAAACCATAGGCACCACCTTCTCCGCCCGTCGAAAAGCCTTGGTATTTTCGTCGCCAAAGAGCGCTTTTAACAAAGACATACAACTATAAATTAACTTGAAAACCAGTCACGGCCATTGCGGATGACGGGTGCTTGCTCCAAAACGATAAATATATGAGTGCCGCCGCCATCCGCAATAACAATGACTGCATGCGATAGTATAACAATAATTCACCCTTGTGTAAAATTGTTTATGTTGTATAATAACCGGCATATATGAGTGCCATCATTGCGATGTGCATTCCAAAACGAGCAAAAAAGGCCATCATTGATGGGCTTTTTTGTTGCTATTATTATGCCGCGTCCTATACTATTGTGCCCGCGCGCACGGCAACAAATGTTTTAGCAAACTGACATGCTTTTACATATTACCACCAAAACAGTTCATTTAATTTCTTTTATTGTAAAACCCTCTGACATATTATCATAATTGTCTTTCCGATTGCCTTCATTAGAAAAGTTATCTTCATATTTTTCAGACACATAATCAACCTCACCAACCATAAATAACGGGATTGAAGCAAACCCAACCAAAATAAGTAAGCCGAATAACCATGAAAATTCCCCGTCATGAAACATTTTTGCAAGTTTCTCAAATATTTTCTTGTCTGTCGCCATATTTGCCATTGCAACATATCGCTCGTCTTGCATGTTAACATTTGAAATATTTTCGGTAACTTTTGTAAATTCATCATTTACATTGTCAAAAGTATCGCTTGAAGCCGGGCGATCGGGTTTGGGTTTTACATACATGCCTATTACCCTCAAATCGGTACGAATTTTCCGATTATCTTCAATAACATTTTCATTATTGTTGACATTTTCTTGGTTAGAAATACTTGAAATGCCATTAAGATTTACATTATGTAATGAATTCGACGACAAAACATCACCGATGACTTTGGCATCTTGATTTACCTTAATACTCAAATCTTCATTCACGCTCTCACTCTCACGCACAGTATCACGAACAGAAGACAACGCCGTGTCAACAGCACCATACGGTTCATCGTTATCGATATGCTCAATAACAGTATCTTCTTCGTCTTTATTCTTAAAATTATCGCTGGAAGCTACGAGTAAATTTCTCGCATCAAAAATTTTTACAACATCTCCATACCGAGACAAATCAATACCCGTGGTGTTTTCACCAAATTTCACCGATTTGTTTGCGGGAACAACAGTATGATCAGGTATCTTGAATCGTTTACGAGACGCGCGCACACTCCACCCGTTTAATTCCATATCTATGGATGAATTATTAAATACTTCCACATATTTGTCCGATTTATTCACATGTATTGACACATCAGGTTTCAAGACCGTAACAGGCACCATAAATTCATCATACAATTTAAACTTGCTTGCTTTAATGTAAACTATGTACGAACCCTCAAAATCGTATATATGACTCGCGGAACAAACATTTGATGCATGTCCGTCACCAAATGAGATTTGGCAATTTGCATTTACAGATTTACCGCGAGAATCATATATTTCCACATTTATATGAGTTTCATTTCCCATAAAAGTTCTTATGGGTGGAATATTTCTTATGTAAATATCTTGAGGAGGCTCCACCTCAACTGTACGATAAGTTATGGCATTGTTCACAGTCGGCGACACTTGCTGTGCCGCGCCGGATATTGGTGTATTTGAATTCACGGTTTCGGTTGTGGATGACGCTTGGACATATTCAAAACATAATTCACCTTCTACAACATCATTTTCCATGTACGTAACACTATGAACGATCGCACCTTCTGTATTTATCAATCGCAAAGTGTCACCTGAATTTGATAATGACATAACAGTGTCTATAATCGTATCATATCCGCTAACCTTATCAGCTTTATTTGCCAAAAGTGCAATTTCTCCCGGGGATAAAATCATATCACCGATTCCTCCGTTTTTTGGAGGAATGTTTAAAATGTGATTTGATCCATCATTAAACTTCCATCCCGTAATGTCAATGTCACTTAATCCTGTGTTTTGTATGCGGACCCATTCACCGTCACTATCACTTCCAACCGGGTCACACATAACACCGGTTATAACCACATTTGCAAACGCAAATTCATGCAAAAAAACTAAAAACACCGCAAATAAAAACAAAAAACGCTTCATATGCCGAGTATAGCGCGTAATTCAGATTCAGGCATTTCAGGTAATGTGCTGTCATGTGCATACGAAACACTTGTGTTCATGGTACCTGCCGACTCTTTTTTCACGGGACTGATGTCATTCTTCATATTGGTTTTTTTTATCTTTCCACCACTCGTAATTACGGCATTATTTGAATAATCACCTCCTTTTTTGGTTTGAATATCGGAATTTGAAGCATCGTAGGACTTATCTTGTTGTGTTTGCATCTTTTCTCGCAACAACTTCTTCCTGGCCTTTTTTCCCATACGAGCGGGGGTCAAACCCATATTGTTAACCAAATCATCAATTTCAGCCTTGGGTCTGGCATATTTATGTCGCGAATAAATGATTATATCTTTTGCAAAACTTACACTTGGCGCTTCAACAGGTTCTATGGTAAGAGCCGAAAAAGGAGAAGATCCGACACCATCTATCATTAAAGTCAAATATATTTGAGCAAAACCCAGATTTACTATATCATCTACAAAAAAAGTGGGTTTAAAAATCGTTTCCAAGACTTGCGCATCAAACGGTCCCACGCGAAAACTTACAATGGTACCCACATTTCCAAAAACCGCATTTCTTACATTTTCATTCATTTGCTCAATGTATTGATGCGACAATATAAGCGCAAGTTTATATTTACGCGCCTCAGACAAAATATCGGCAAAATAATCATTCGTCACAGACTGAAATTCGTCAACATATAAATAAAAAGGATTGACCGATTGCAATGCGTCAACCCCAAAATCCGCTCTGCTCATGGCCGTTAAATATATTTTCGTGACAAGCATGCTTCCGAGTAAATCCGCATTTTGTTCCCCCAAACGACCTTTTGATAAATTAATTATCAAAATCTTCTTGGAATCCATAACCTCCCTAAAATCAAAAGCGGACTTGGGTTGCGCAATTATGTTTCTAATCAAGGGATTGGATATGAATTGGCCGATTTTATTTTGTATTGCGGGAATCGCTTCCGCCCAAAAACGGTCGGTATATGAAGACATTTCCTTTTTCCAATATTCCAAGACATTAACATCTTTAACTCTGTCCAAAACCTTATTGCGAAACTCTTTGTCACTTAACATTCTGTTAACATCCATCAATGTGGAATCCGGATATTCAAGTAATGCCAATAGTGTGTTTTGCAAAATATATTCCATTCGCGCGCTCCACACATCTTCCCATATACGCTTAAAAGAACTCATAATACCGGATACAACCAAGTGTCTTTTATCAAAACCCATGTCCTCCATAATATTGAAACCGATCGGGTAATCCGAATCAAAAGGGGCAAAATATATAACATCTTTAATGCGAGATTGGGGAACAAAATCCAGCAACAATTCCGCGGTAGATCCATGAGGGTCTATAAAACACAACCCTTCTCCGTTTTGTATATCTTGAATTGCCATATTTTCCAACAGGGTTGACTTACCCATTCCGGTTTTCCCTATGATATACATGTGCCTTAATCTATCATCGCTCTTTATTCCAAATGCCGTATGCTTTCCACGCATATCGGTAATTGCGAAATAATTTATATTTTCCGAATTCATACTCAAAATTATACACAAATGGTATACTTTGCAATCATGAGAGTGTTAACCGTAATACCTATAATCAATAATTTGAAAATTGAGGAATTGACATATTTTTCTCTGAAAAATATTCAACCGGGCGCCGTTATATATGTAAAAATAAGAAACAAAGACATACCCGCAATAGTCGTAGAAAATAACGATGCTCACTCCATGAAAGCGATTCTGAAAGATGCGAACTTTCAACTTAAACGAATAGATG
>WFWP01000013.1 GCA_015491055.1 Patescibacteria group bacterium
TAATAAAACCTGACAATAACAAACTTTAAGAAACATACCGAACCGTTTTTGTTATCGCAATAAGCGCATAACAAATATCAAATAAGGGATCGGTTATTTGCAATTAAGTACTCGTCTGAATTCGCGCGCTCGTTGTTTCAAATCCGAAGCAAAAAACAATCCGGATCCTATCGCAAAACGCACTGCTCCCGCAGATTGTATCGTTCTCACATTTTCCAATTTTACTCCACCATCAACACATAAGGGTAAATTTGTACAATATCGTGATATTGCTTGTAACACGGGCACCAACTTGGGAGATTGATTTTGACCTCCGTACCCGATTTTTTCTATCCCCATTATTTGCGCATACGCAAAAGGAAATCTCTTCAATCTTTCAATTACTCTTTCAAGATCATCATCAAGCCCCACACCGAGACCAAAAGACACGCTCTCAAATTCCGATAATGAAAACAATTCAAACAATTTGTTATCATTAATGCTTTTGTAATGCAAAACCGCCCTATGCGGACGAATGGTATGAATAATCGTTGTCCAATTAACGCCGGACAACCAGTCAGTCATCATGTCAAGTTCAAGAATCACATCATCCGGCACAGACTCTTTTATTGAAATAGCGTCATTCATATCGCCGCTATGTAGATAAGTCTTGCTTTTCACAAAATTACCGTCACATATATCTATTTGTATAAAGTCTACAACATCTTTTGCAAGATCTATCTTGTTTTTGATTGATGCAAGATCTTGCTCCAAAATCGCGGCTCCTATTTCAATATCTCCATTACATTCATTTCCATATCCATTATTATCATTAAAAATATTTGAAATCTGTTTTTTGACAAAAATATAGTCTTGCATTATCGTGATGATAGCACAATATTGCAATGTTTTATAAAAAATTCGCCATGCTTGTTGAAAATAAACATATAAGAAATTTTGCCATTATCGCACACATAGATCATGGAAAAAGCACTTTGTCTGACAGAATGCTGGAAATAACGAAAACCGTTGATGCAAGAAAAATGCAAGACCAAGTGTTGGACTCGATGGAACTGGAAAGAGAAAGGGGTATTACCATAAAAATGCAACCTGTGCGCATGGAATGGGAAAAAGGGGGTGATAAATACATATTAAATTTGATAGACACCCCCGGGCATATAGATTTTGCATATGAGGTTTCCAGAGCATTGAGCGCAATAGAATGTGCAGTGCTTTTGGTGGACTCAACACAAGGCATGGAAGCGCAAACCATGAGTACGTTATCTGTTGCGAGAAGTTTGGGATTGACAATAATACCTGTATTATCAAAAATAGATTCTCCGTTGGCAAGGGTAGATGAAGTTGCGATGGAGGTAGCTTTAACACTGGATATTGACGAAAATAAAATCCTGAAAGTTTCGGGAAAAACGGGAGAAGGTGTAAAAGAATTGTTAGATGCGATAATAGATAACGCCCCTCCGCCCAAATCTGAAATTACGGAACCCAGGGCGCTCATATTTGACTTTAAATATTCTGATCACAAAGGAATTGTGTTGTTTGTAAGAATTACGGACGGTGAAATCAAAAAAAATGACTCGTTAAAATTTGTAGTATCGAAAGAAAATTTCAAGGCAAATGAGGTGGGTATATTTACGCCGGACGAGACACCCACAAACAGTTTGCAAGCGGGAGAGATAGGATATATAGTTACGGGAATAAAAAAACCGGGAATTGTCAATGTGGGCGACACGGTATTGTCTCAACGCGGATCGGCCAAGCCGTTACCCGGATACCGAGAACCGGAACCGGTAATTTGGGCAAGTGTTTATCCGGAGAGTCAAGACGATTTACCTCATTTGAGACATAGTTTGGAAAGATTGAGACTAATGGATTCTTCTTTGTCTTATGAAGAAGAGAACAACGGAGTAATGGGCAGGGGATTTAGATGCGGTTTTTTGGGTATGTTGCACATGGAGATAATAACCGAAAGATTGAGAAGGGAATTTAACCTTGAACTGATTGTTACAATGCCCACAACGGTGTATGAAGTTACATACAAAAATGGGAATGTGGAAGAAATATATTCTCCAATCCGTTTTCCGGACGAAGGTCTTTACCAAACTGTTCGTGAACCGTGGGCGAAGGTTGAAATTATAGTTCCGGGTGAACATATAAGCGGAGTTGTTCAATTATTGCATGAACATGAAGCTGAAATTATTGATACGCAAACGGTAACAGATGGTCGTACAAAATTGATTGCGGAAATGTCCATTCGCGAAATGATGAGAAACTTTTTTGATAAATTGAAGAATATATCCAGCGGTTTTGCGTCTTTATCATACAAACACGCCGGATTGCGTAAGGCAAATGTTATAAGATTGGATATACTCATTGCCGAACAAATCAACCCCGCATTTACTCGCATAGTGTCAAAATCGCGCATCAGAGAAGAAAGTGAAAAAATTGTTGAACAACTTGAAAAGGAGTTGCCGAGACAACAATTTGTTTTAAAAATACAAGCGAAAGCGGGTGGCAAAATAATAGCAAGCAGGAGGAAAAGCGCGTTAAGAAAAGATGTTACCGCCAAATTGTATGGAGGAGATGTTACGAGAAAGAAAAAATTGCTTGAAAAACAAAAGAAGGGCAAGAAATTGGCGCTGGCTCGCGGTACGGGATCTATACACATACCGCACAATGTATTTATTAAAATATTGAGACATGAGTAATCCGCACTTTTTCTTTTCTTAACCCTCACTTACAAAGTGTTAAAGGATTAATGAAGGAAAAAGCGTTGCAACAGCGCGATTGCGAGTTTAAGATTCCGAACGAATTTCTTGAACCGGGAAATCTTTTGTAAAAATATTCGTCATGATGGTCTTGTGCCCAACTTTCTTATCTTGTTAAGATTGACAAAATATTGAGTAAATATGATATAATCTCGTGGCTATGCTTTATTCATATCTGAAAAAATTATATTCTTTGTTCAAGAATAAACACACTTACTTTGCAGTCATATTACTTGTAACGGTATTTTTGTCAGGTGTATTTGTGGGGGCCAAAAAAATAGGATATGAATACCTGCCCGAAAAATTTAGCGCCTCGCTGTACACCGGGGCGCCTTCAAATATAGACATGACTCCCGTTTGGAAAGTTTGGAATATACTTGAAGACCGATTTGTTCCTGCCATCAATGATGAAAATTCAAAAAATTTAAGCGAAGAACAAAAACGACAAAATAAAATCTGGGGTATGGCCCAAGGATTGGCATCAAGTATGGATGACCCGTATACCGTATTTCTGCCTCCGAGCGACACCGAAATATTTGAAGATGATATCAGCGGATCATTTGAAGGTGTGGGCATGATGATAGGAATACGAGATGGAATTCTTACCGTTATATCTCCTTTGAAGGATACTCCCGCTTTTAAGGCGGGCATAAAAGCCAAAGATAGGATACTGAAAATAGATGGAAAATCCACAAAGGGCATGAGCGTAGATGATGCGGTGAAAAAAATCCGCGGCCCGAAAGGTACAAAGATTAAATTTGAAATATTGAGAGAAGGTGTCGGCACGCTTGACATTGAAGTTGAAAGAGGTGTTATAGAAATACCGACAATAAGAACAAAAATTTTACCCACTGGAGAGTTCGTAATAGAACTATTGCAATTCAGCGCAAACGCGCCGAAATTGTTTGCGAAAGCGATTAAGGAATTCACTGAATACGGAGGCAATAAATTGATAATAGATTTGCGTGGCAATCCCGGGGGATATTTGGGGGCTTCCGTCGATATAGCCAGTTGGTTCTTGCCAAAAGGATCATTGGTGGTTGTTGAAGATTATAGAAAAAAAGGCGAAAGAATTGAACACAGGAGCAAGGGATTTGGAATGTTTGACGATAATTTGAAATTGGTTATTTTAGTTGACAAGGGCTCGGCATCGGCAAGCGAAATTCTTGCGGGGGCACTCAAAGAACACGGTATTGCGACTCTGATAGGAACCAACACATTTGGTAAGGGATCGGTTCAAGAATTGGTGCATATTACCGACGACACATCATTGAAAGTTACGGTAGCTCATTGGTTGTTGAAAGGTAATACAAGCATCAGTACGGACGGCATAGAACCGGATATAAAAGTTGATCTTGAAAAAATCCTGCAACGCGAAAATAAAAACGAATTTTCAGAAAATGAAGATCCCATATTGGAGAAAGCGGTTGAATTTTTCAAAAAAGGCAAGGTACAAGAGTAGATAACTTCATACACAACTCACAACAATGTCTCTGTTACAATGTAAAATCGCAAAACCATTCGCTCCGATGAGTCATACCAATTTTTCCTTCCTTAAACCTTCACTTATAAAATATTGAAGGATTTGTTGTAACGGTCTTGCACCAAATGTAAATGAGTTCAAGTAAAGGTCTTACGCATATTGCAAAAACGGGCACATGCCCGTTTTTGCAGCTTGCGCTCATAAGCCGGATTCTGTTTCAATGGTCATTTATCTGGGACGCATGTTACCATACGCCTCTTGCGGCACTCCGTGTCAAACACGGCTCGGCCTTGCACACAGGTAAGGATTTTGCCGTTTCACCCTTCGATTTCGCGCAATAAATCACGCTTATACGAAGACTTATCCGTTTCCGGATACCGTCACCTCTCGGTTATCGGCGTCTCTGTTCGCACCTCTACGGTTACCCGCGACGGGCGTTACCCGCTACCGTGCTCCCGACCTCGCTTTTGGCGCCAAGTTAAATTGATTTTTGCATGAATGGTAAGCAAACGTGCGATATGCGAATAAACGATTCCGAGCACCAAAAGCGAGGTCGGGGTGTGTCCGGACTTTCCTCATGCCGCAAATAACTCGTCTGCGGCACGCGACCAATCCGCGCAAGCCGGATTAAGTATATACTTTTTATTAAGGTTAAACAAGATATCCGCGTAAATGAGACGAATTTGGTCAATACCCTTGTTAGGGTAACAATTGTTTGAGCCAACATGTTACTTTTTCAAAGATATTATACAATAATGAAACGACTCGTCTCTCGCTTATATCCTTTGCGCCCCATATACACAAACCGTACGCAATCATAAACTCGGGCTTATTCGCGATCTTTGCATCTTTTATGTCAATTTTTTTTGCGGGTAATTTCATCACGCTTTTGGCAATTTCTTCAATGTAAGGTATCTTGCTTCCTCCGCCAACTATTAAAACCCCTGCCGGAAACATTGATGTGTCAAGTTGTTCTTCTTTAAAAAACTCTTTTACACTTGATAAAATTTGACGCACGGATTTTCGTATGATGTTTTCCGCGGACTTTTGATGTTTTTTATCTTTAACAGGTTGTCCTTCTTTTATATTTTTAGCCTCTTCGGGGGCAACTTGCAATCCTACCGCCAACGCATTGGTGATGTCCTTTGATCCCACGGGTAAAATTTTCAATGCAATAGGTGTGTTGTTTTCATAAATTACAATATCTGTACTTTCATCACCTATATCCAACAATATGCATCCTTGCATTCTTTGCGGTAAATTCAACGATGCGAAACTTGACGCCAGGGGACCCGCGGTTACATCAACAACCTCAACCCCCGCCTCTTCAACCGCATTTATAAAATCGTCAATATGCTTCTCCAAAGCGTTTACCAACATAACCTTATATTCCAGTTTGGACCCTTTCATTCCGACAGGATCTCCCAGTACGAGCTCATTGTCTACAAACGAACATATTGGAATTTCATGTATCACTTTTTTATTTATCAAACCTTTCTCAGATCTGCGAGATGCATCAGATAATGCGGAGTCTATATCGTATTGAGAGATAACGGCCTCACTGTTTTTGATGTAAGAAGAACCGCGTCCTATAATTCCGGATAAACTTATTCCTCCTATGGACAAATACGCGCGCTCGGGTCTGACTCTTGCGGTTTTAACCACATTGTCCAACGCTTTAGCAACACTATCAGATACGGATTTTACATCAATTATGTATCCGTTTTTCATACCTGCGGACGAATACGATCCTGTTCCCAATACTTTCATGGAACCATCCGACGCAAGCTCTGACACCACAATCTTCACGGAATCCGTACCCAAATCTATTCCCGTAATTATCTCTCTTCGCATATGGGAGTATTATAACATGTAAAGTGTTAAGACCTTAACAAAAGACAAATATGAAGTAAATCCCGTGAATTTTGACTCCGTTTTGCTTACCGAATTTGTGTTTTTATGATTTTCTTCGGTTCAACTCTCATATGTGACTTATGTTAACTTAAACAAAAGTGTCACACATGTGGTGAAGTATTCAGATAAAATTGCCAAATATAACAAATGTGGCATAATTCAAAAACCATGTTGTGGGTGGATAAAATAGTGTCGGATATATGCAAAAATATTGACAAGTGCCCGAAGAGTAACGGCGCTCTTATCGTTCGCGATGAGAAAACCGTAAGCGGTAAGGTACATGTAGGATCAATGAGAGGGGTAGCCATACACTCCATTATTTCAGACACGCTTAATGATGAAGGAGTTAAAAGCAAGTTTCTGTACGAAATCAATGACTTTGACCCTATGGATGATGTCCCCAGTTATTTGGATCAAAATTTGTACAAACAACATCTGGGAAAACGATTGGAAGATGTCCCGTCTCCGGACGGAAAAGCGAAAAATTTTGCCGAATATTATGCCAAAGATTATATTGAAGTGATACAAAACGCCGAATTTGACGCGGAGTTTTACAGGTTAAGCGATGTGTACAAATCCGGCAAAATGGACAAAGCGATAGATATTGCATTACGAAATGCTCAAAAGATACGGGAAATATATAAACGCGTTTCAGGGTCTGAAAAACCAAATGATTGGCTACCTTTAAATGTAAAATGTAAACATTGCGGAAAAATAAGCGCCACAAAAGTTACAAGTTTTGACGGAAACAAGGTGACTTACACATGTATGCAAGACGCCGTAAACTGGATGAAAGGATGCGGATACTCCGGAGA
>WFWP01000014.1 GCA_015491055.1 Patescibacteria group bacterium
ACTTGCGACAATCAATGGCAAGGCAAAGAAATAAAGGTTAAATGGAGCGTAGACCCCAAACAATGTGTCACAAGTTGCAAAATACAATTGAAAGAAGAAAACGGAACCGATTGGGTTGATGTTTGGACAACCCCCTACGACTTGCGATACACACTTGACTCATCTCAACCCGGATTCAGCAATAAAGGATTGTTGCGAAAAACAAGCACATTCAGATTATTATGCGAAGACGGATTGGGCAACATAAAGCAAGACACGGCAAAAGCCGAGGTGAGGGAGGAGTGAGGTGATACGGGTTTTATTTGCGGTCGTCCCAACGATTCGTAATATGGTTTTTGTGGGAAAATTCAAAAAACAAATTGCATACATATCGTCAGGTTTTATATTTGCGTTTTTTGTGATGATGGTCATTGCGTTTGGTTTTTCGAATTATTTTTCAAAAGACAAAAACTTTGCTTTGACCTTGTCGGGAACATATATTCCCACATATAGCGCTTACGGTAGGGCGCTTGCCGCAATCATAGATAAGTCCGTAAAAGATGTTCACTCCAACATACCGGACGCTTTAGTGACCCATGACGACATGCTTGAAATGATGTGTTTGGAATTGGGTGACAGATATTTAAACAAAGTTGCGAGAGGAAATTTGAATAAAAACAATTGGGGAGATTACGGTATAGCGCAATTTCAACCTAAGACATTTGTCAGGGTGGTCAAAGAATACGGATTGTTTCCTTTGCCGGACAATAAGTCTGAGTTGATAAACATGATGAATGACCCGAAAAAAGCGTTATTGGCGAGCGCATACTATAAAGATGAATTGTTGCGAATATGCAAGAAACGAGGTTTTACAGGTAGGGCTTTGAGGAATTGCGCGTCGGTGGCGTATAACGGAGGGGAGAAAAAAATAGATGCCATGCCCAGAGACGGAAGTCCGCCCGGATATTGTTATTGCACTCAAAGCACCAAAAATTTGAAAATATGCAAAGGTAAACCGATTTTGGCGAAACACCAAAGAAACGGAAAAATGCATTGCATTACGAGAAGATACGGATACGATGGATTGAACAAGTGTATTGCCGAAATTAAAAGAGGAGGAGGAAGTAAGCTAAAATCCAGTCTTTGGAGATCTTTGATAGCAAGCACAAACAAATTGAAGTCCGGACAAACAATTGCAAGTTATGAATTTGACGATAACTTGTTTTCATCTCCGTCTTTGATTGAAATAGCGCAAAGAGCGAAAGATTTCGGCAATGATATTTGGAACAGGCAAGTGTCTGATGATGTGGAACCTTGGCAATTGTCAGAAATTAAAGTATCCGCGCCTTATGATTACGGCGACCCAATTGACGCATTGTTGATTTCTCCATATTTTGAGGAAATTGAAGAAACTGATATTGAAGACGAGATTTTTACAGCAATACAAGATAACGGTAACATTATGTACTATGCATATATACCAACTTCATATCTTGCAGATTGGCCCGAAGAAAATGACACTGTCGTCTATTCGGTTCAAGATTTGGTTCAAGATGAAGCTTTTGTTCCGGTAAGTTATGTGACCATATTGGAGATTTAAAACAAAGCGGGACAGTTTATATAGCTTTGTTTTTTCTGTGTTATACTTACGGTTATGAGAAGAATTGCGCTTTTCTTTTGTTTCTTTGTGGCGCTGACACTTTTGGCGTTGCAGTTGCCGTTGGGTAATTTTGTAAAATACGCGAATGATCAATTTGCGGCGGTGTTGATGAGTCGCGAGGAGTACGGCGCAAGGCTTGGAGTGACCGTGGACGAGGTTGTGAAAAGCATAAGATATCAAGATAAAAAAAACGGAGAGAAATCATACATAACACACAGGCACATAATGGCGTTAATGTGCCAAGAGAACCCATGGCTTAACATACGCATTAACAACAGACAAGGTTTCAGCAGAGGAGGGCAGGAAGGATTGACTCAGGTGATAGACGCTACCGCTTGGAGGTTGTTGAACAGCCCGCGTTTTGAGAGGGGTAGGTGTTTGTATGTAAGAAATCTTGAAAATGGAGTATGTGCTGATTTGCGCGCGCGCGTAAACAATCCCAGGTGTTCCATAGAGCTTGGCGCTTGTTATTATAATGAAAAATTAAAACAAGCCCGAGGAAATCCGTATTACGCTTTTGTGGGATACAATACCGGAAGTATTTACAAGGCATATAAGGCAAACGGTTTGAGTTCTTTTGTTCGCGGATATAACGCGCTTGCGAGCGGAAAATTGTGCGCAAAAGCGAGGGCAAATCCTCAAACTTGGATAGCCATGTACAAAAAAATTTATGAATTGACGGGAGGAACATTCAAAACCGACGATGCCGAACATATACCGGTTTCAAGTATGAATTGGCCAAAGGATCCGAGCAAGTGGCCGACTCCGAGAAATATAGCGCAGAGTTGGTGGGATAGCCCGGCCGGGCGCGCTGTTGCGCAAAGTTTGGGACGCGGAGTCGATGAATATGATAGAGAAAGGCAAAGGCAAGAGGAAGAGGCGAGAAGGTTGGCGGAGCAAAGAAATCGGGAAGAAGAAAGAAGGAGGTGGCTTGACTCTTTGTTTGGGAAAAACAAATATGACAATATGAAGGCGAAAGCTTTTTTGTCATGTGATTTGAATACGGACGGAACAGTGGTGTTGCGTTGGTCGTGTCCGAGCGGAACCACTATGAGTAAGGGTTTTGGAGTTAACGGATCCGGGTTTGATACATCCGGAGCGGGCGCGGGCATGGTTATATCCGATGTATACGGAGACGAGGAATATGTGTTGCAATGTTTGAGAGGGTATGAAATTTACGCGGAACAAAGATGTACCATTTCCGCCGATGATAATATGTTACAATACGACAACGGTGTAAACACCGCAGATGATGAAGTGTTAAGAAACATTATTCCGGATGGAGTTTTTATGGATATAAAATACAATAACGGAAATGTTATGTGGGCGACTTCCGGAACCGAATATTGTATAATAATGGCGGACAGATTTGAAAAGTCCGGATTGCGAGGTATTATGAGAATAGGGATACCGAGAGAGAATACATTGATAAAACTGGACTGTGATTCAAAATACGGACGAGCGGTAAAATATAAGCAAATTATGGTAAGGTAGTCTCTATAATGAAGCGAATCGTAAAAACAGGTCTGTTGATTGTTGTTGCATTGGTGTTTATTGGATCACACTTTGCGGATTCGGCAAGTGTGAATAAAGATTTGCCCAAATCCGGAGCGGGACGAAAGACAACGGCTCCTTGCAAACCGCAACCGCCGATAGAGAGTTTGCAACCTGTTGAAAAACGACAGCAAGCGAGGCGCTTAAATTTGGACAAGCAAGTCGCTTCCGGCATCACTCCTTCCGTCCCTCCGAAGCCGTGCGTGGTTAACATAGATCAGAACAACCTTGAACAAAGTAAAGTTGTCGGTGGTGGAAAAACTTGCAAGTTTGTTCCGAATCCGTCACCAGATTGTCCGGCGATTGTGCGATACGCAAAGGCCGATAAGGGGGAGGTGATAGAGTGTGGTATGGATGTAAACCCATACTGTATGGGCTCGGGCGGACGGGGATCCGGAGG
>WFWP01000015.1 GCA_015491055.1 Patescibacteria group bacterium
GTCATATCCAAAACAATGTTAGACATGGTAGACACTCTATCCAAAACCGAAAGCGGAATGGAAGAATCAACACGCAATGAACCCTTCAACACCGCCTCCCCTTCGCTCGGTACATACGCTTTGATGTCAGCAATACCCCGGGTTGTCAAAATTTTTCCATCTCTGACCGGCAATGACATGGTATCGTGAATCTCTTTAATGTCTCTTATTTTGAGATCA
This sequence comes from Patescibacteria group bacterium, assembly GCA_015491055.1. Classification (GTDB taxonomy): domain Bacteria; phylum Patescibacteriota; class Minisyncoccia; order Phycocordibacterales; family UBA2100; genus S139-169. The sequence continues at coordinate 220 of WFWP01000015.1, forward strand.
AACGACAACATGTGCGTCAAATACACAATGGAGTCCAACAATTCGTTGTAATATGTTTCACTTCCGTCTATGAGAATATTGTCTCTTATCCTCCCATCTTTACTTATCTCTGCGCGTCTGATCTGTAAAATGGCGCCCTCGTTTCTCGGATTTACCAAAATCGTCACCAGAGGAATGCGCTTGTCACCGGTAAATTTGCAAAATGAATAAACCTCTATCCTGCCTTTTTTAAGTTCATTTAGCCACCGACTGCGTATTCCGCCTTCCGCCAAGCAATGCCCCAAAGCGCATGATTCTTCATTAAAATGACCCACATTTTGAATCTTTGCCAAAGCGAAATCTTCGCCGTTTATAATATATGCTCGCAACACCGAAACAGGATTCTTATCCGAAGTTCTTTCCTCATTATCAATTCTACACTTTAATGATCCTTCAACATAAGTGCAATTCAAGTATCGTTGCAACGCACCCCTGATAAGATTCACATTTTTTGATATCGTTCCGTTCGGTAAAAGGTTCACACCATCAAGCCATTTTGCTCTTTCGTGCATATTTTGATTATCGTCAGAATTCAATACATCTCTAAACACTTGCATAATAACAAAAGCCGATGCGGACATTCGTTCCCAATCATACGGGTGAAGTCTTACATATATGTCCGTCAAATACTCCTTCCACTTACCCGCATCCAAAATCGGCACATCCGCATCATCACTGATGTAGCCGATCTTTTTTGCGCGTGCGACAATATCATCAACAAACATTTCCCTTAATCTCTTTCTATCTTTTTTCTCCGCGCGGGTTAGCGATGGAGGAGTATTGAAAGATAACAATGGTATGTAATCTACCAGTTCTATGTATTTTGTACGCGCAAATTCCTTATCGTCAAATTTTCCTCTCAACTCAAAAAACAGGTGTTTGAAAAATGATGCATTGGGCAACACGCTTACCATTGTTCCCGTATCGTTTGCGTACTTCAACAATAACGAATCTCTCAAAGAGAGCAACAAATATCTGAATGATTCCGCGTCGTCTTGACCGATGGTATTGTCTTTCCGTATAAGATTAACAATCTGGTTTATGTAATTTTCAAATCTTACATTTTGCTCTTCGTTGCCTAAATCATCGGTAAACAATACCACACATACATCTCGCGCAGAAACGGAAATGTTTTTGTTCGGGTCAAATATATGCTCCCAACCATTATTATCAAAATCCAATCTCTCCATGCAAAGCATTCTAACAATAAACCGATATGACTTCAAACAACCGATGCCACAAATTTGACGCTACCTGCCGAAAAAAATCACCGAAATTACTACAATAAACTCATAAACACAATTTCTTTTGCTTCTTTGGCGCCATATTTATAAATGAGTCATACCAAACTTTTTTCCACCTTAAACCCTCGCTTATAAAATATTAAAGGGTTTAAGGCAGGAAAAAGCGTTGCAACCGACTGCGCGATTGTACATTAAAATTTCAAGCGGATTTTTTGAATCTGGAAATCTTACGTAAAAATTCACATTCGTTATAATAATCTCGTACCTTCACTCTTTATTGCATTGTAAACAGGCGTATGGCTACGCGTATGTCGGTAAATCCGTCATTTCGTGACACATTTATATATCCGCGCATAATGTAATCCGATATGTCTATGTAGAAGTATGATTCGGAATATTCGCCGCTACCCGCCTTATGAAAAGCTATAAATCTTTTATTTTTATCTTGCCCCAAAACCATATACGAGTGTATGGGGTAAATTGACCCGTCTTGCATTTTTCCAAATATGGACACGAATACAATACCGGATTTACGGTTCAGAGTTTTGCTTAGTTCTTGATGTACATTATCGGGCTTAATCATGTCTTCCCATGGTTTGTCCATCATCATACACATAATACCTTTAATGCCATATTTATCATTTACTTCCAAATTGGCCACAGTTTCCAGTCTTTGTTGGATATTCTTTACAATTTCGCTCAATGGGTATTCTTTAAGATTTAATTCTTTATAATATTTTAATTCTTTGGCAACAAATAAAATAAATTGGTGGCAATTTATGGATCTCCATATTTTATTTAATATAGGTACAAGGGTAGATAACTTTGCTAAAATATCTCTAAAACCCTTGTATGAC
>WFWP01000016.1 GCA_015491055.1 Patescibacteria group bacterium
CCTGAAAATTGAGTTGTCTATTCTTGATAATTTGCTATCGCCTTTCTTATTTTGTTGTAGTAGTTTTGAACTGTTTTTCTGTTTAGTCCAACTATTTCCGCTGTCTTTTTTTGCTTCTATATCAAGAGCAAAATACCTTACAATTTCTCTGAATTTTCGTTCTGAAATTTTGGAGCGTTTTAAAATCTTTTTTGGTTCTGTCTCAAGGGTTTTAGAGATATTTTAGCAAAGTTATCTACCCTTGTACCATCGTATATCTTGCGTCAAGTGTTGTGCACCAATACAAAAAGTTGACATTACGTTTTTATAGGTTATATTAACGCAGTTACATTTGCGGCCACGCTTTTTGTTTGTGGTTTACCATTGTGTTACGGATGCGCGCAACAATGTAGGATTATAAGTTTTATCACGATGCCTTTTGCTTGAAATGCGTCGTGATTTAATTGTAGTGTTTATATGGCAAAAACCAAAAGCAATACCGCAACAACACCAAACATATCATACGGGCGTCGCGAGAAAAAATATTTCAGCAAATATCAGAAACCGCTGACAGAGATGCCCAATCTCGTTGAAGAACAAATACGATCCTTTGACTGGTTGATAAAACAAGGTGTGTACGATGTGTTTGAAGAATTCTCCTCAATAGACGATTATTCCGGCAAAAAATTTACCTTGGAATTTTCCAAATTCACTTTTGGAAAACCTAAATATGATGAATATTACGCAAAAAAAAGAAAGTTGTCTTACGAAGTACCGTTAAAGGTAACTGCGAAGTTGTTAAATAAGACAACGGGGGAGGAAAAAAGTCAAGAGATATTTTTGACAGATTTCCCATTGATGACAAATCACGGGACTTTTATCATAAATGGCGTTGAGCGTGTGGTTGTTCCTCAACTAGCCCGTTCTTACGGTGTCTTTTTTATGTCTCAAATTATAAAAGGCGGAGAATATTTTGGTGCCAAAATAATACCGAGTAGAGGTGTTTGGATTGAAATTGAATCCGATCCTGATGGCGCAATGTATGTAAAAATAGATCGCAAGAGGAAGTTTCCGGTAACCACTCTTTTAAGGGCGTTCGGTGTTGAAACTGATGAAGAAATAAAGTTATTGTTTGAAAAGGCCGGAGACGGTGTGCGCAAATTGATAGAGAAAACTCTTTCGGTGGATTCTGCCAAGAATCTTCAAGATGCCTGCATAAATATGTATAAACATATAAGGGATGGAGATTTGGCCACTGCTGAAAATGCCAAGGAATTCATTGACGGCATTTTCAGTTCAGAGCGTTACGATTTGTCCGAAGTTGGAAGATATCGCTTCAATTCCAGGTTTGGATTAAAGACGGATAAAGAATCATTGTCAAAAAGAACTCTTGAATTGGAGGATATAAAATTGATAATTCGGAAGATAGTTGAGTTAAACGAAGATGAAAATGCCCAAAGTGATGACATAGATCATCTTGGGATGAGAAGGGTGCGTTATGTTGGCGAAATGATGCAAAGGCAAATAAGAATAGGAATGAGTCGTTTGAAAAGGAATATACAAGACAGGATGTCTACCGCGGAAGTTGAAACATCTCTACCCGTACAGTTTATCAATCCCAGACCTTTCAGTACTGCGGTGAAAGATTTTTTCACGGCGAACTCTTTGGCGCAATTCATGGATCAACAAAACATTCTTTCGGAATTGGATCATCTGCGAACTTATTCGGCAATGGGTCCTCAAGGTTTAACGAGAGAGCGAGCCGGTTTTGAGGTTAGGGATGTTCACACGAGTCACTATGGCAGGTTATGCCCCATTAATACTCCCGAAGGGGGTAACATAGGTTTGATTTTAAGGTTGTCAAGTTATGCGCGCATAAATGATTTTGGGATAATTGAAACACCGTATGCCAAAGTCAAAAACGGCAAAGTGACAAACGAGATAGTTTACTTGAATGCGTTTGATGAAGAAAAATACAAAATAGCGCATAATGCGGTTAAAAGAGACAAGAACGGAAAAATAATTGAAGAGAATGTGGAGGTCAGGTACGGATCCGAGCCCATGGTTGTGTCTCCGAAAGAAGTAGATTATATAGAGGTTGATACGATACAGGCGCTTTCCATAGCCACCGCAATGATACCTTTCGTGGATCACGATGATGCAAACCGCGCATTGATGGGATCAAATATGCAAAAGCAGGCGACCCCATGTATTATCCCGGAAGCTCCCGTGGTTGCAACGGGTGTGGAAGAAAAAGCGGCCTTGGATTCAGGAAGGGTTGTATTGGCAAAGGATGATGGTGTGGTTGAAGCGGTTGACGCTAAGCATATAATAATCAAAAATAAAGATGGCAAGAAGGATAAGTATGATTTGGCAACATTTCAAAGAACGAATGATTTCTCATGTTTTCATCACAGGCCGGTCGTAAGTGTCGGAGACAAAGTTAAAAGAGGTGATTTGCTTGCCGACACTTCAAGTACCGATGGGGGGCAGATCGCGGTCGGTCAAAATGTGAGAGTTGCGTTTATGAGTTGGGCCGGAGCCAATTATGAAGACGCAATAATCATTTCTGAACGACTTGTCAAACAAAACAAATTCACAACCATTCATATAGAGCAATTTGAATGCGTGGTTCGCGATACAAAATTGGGACCCGAAGTTACCACCCATGATATTCCAAATGTAAGCGAGGCGAAATTGCGTAATCTTGATGAAGATGGAATTGTGAGGGTGGGTGCGGAAGTTCGCCCGGGAGATATTCTTGTGGGTAAGGTTACTCCGAAAGGTGAGACACAATTGACTCCGGAAGAGAGATTGTTAAGATCCATTTTCGGGGACAAGGCGAAAGATGTTAAAGATACAAGCAAGAGAATGCCTGCGGGGAAAAGAGGCAGGGTGATAAGTGTGCAAGTGTTTTCCCGTGAGAATGGAGATAATGTGGGATCCGGTGTGGTAAAGAAAATTCAAGTTGAGGTGGCGCAGTTGAGAAATATTTCGGTTGGAGACAAGATGGCGGGTCGTCATGGAAACAAAGGTGTCATATCTAAGGTTTTGCCGGAAGAAGATATGCCATACACAAAGGATGGGGAACCCATTGACATTATTCTGACACCTCTCGGTGTGCCGTCTCGTATGAATTTGGGGCAGATACTTGAATTGCATTTGGGTCTTGCGGCCGAAGCTTTGGGTTATCAAGCCATAGTTCCTCCTTTTGCCGGAGCAACCGAAGAAGAAATAATGGAGGAATTGAAAAAGGCGGGTTATCCAGAGACCGGTAAAGTTGAACTGTATGATGGACGCACCGGTGAGAAATTTGATAAGGAAGTTGCGGTTGGTGTTATGTATATGCTCAAATTGCATCACATGGTGGAGGATAAAATACACATGAGATCCATCGGTCCGTATTCTTTGACCACACAGCAACCATTGGGAGGAAAGTCTCAAAACGGAGGTCAAAGGGTTGGAGAAATGGAAGTATGGGCATTTCTCGGGTATGGAGCCGCTTATTCTTTGCGAGAGGTATTGACATATAAATCCGACGATATAGTGGGTAGAACATCGGCATATGATGCGATAATAAAAGGTGAAAGGATAACTCAAACCAATACTCCCGCGACATTCAATGTATTGCAAAGACATTTGCGAGGATTGTGTCTTGATGTGTCTTTGCAGAATTCAAAAGATCGTTACGAAGTGGATACGGACACTCTTTCGGAGGATTATGAATCTGTAAATATTGTTGACGATGAACCATCGGACAGTGAATTGCAAGAGATTGAGGAGTCTGAAAGACAGGGTGGTGAAGATAGTGTTACGGAGGCAAGCGCTGTGAATGAAACAATGGAAGATTCCGGCGGTGAAAATGAAAGCAAGTAATACAAAGTAAATATTGATGCGAATTTATAAATAATTATAAGGTATTGAAATAAACAAAAACATATTATGAGATCGCGCAAGAAAAATAAAGATAATTTTGATGAGGTTGTATTGCGTTTGGCGTCCCCGGAAAGGGTGTTGGAGTGGAGCCGTGGAGAAGTTACAAAGCCGGAAACAATAAATTACAGAACGCAAAGACCTGAAAAAAACGGTTTGTTTGACGAGAAAATTTTTGGACCGGAAAGGGATTACGAATGTTATTGCGGAAAGTACAAAGGGGTACGTTTCAGGGGAATAGTGTGCGAGAAATGCGGTGTTGAGATTACGCGATCCATAGTGCGACGCGAGCGAATGGGGCATATAGACTTGGCGGTACCCGTTTCTCATATATGGTTTTTGCGAGGAATACCTTCTCGTATAGCTCTGATTTTGGGATTAACCGCTGCGGATGTTGAAAAAGTTATATATTTTGCAGGGTACATAATTACAAATGTACATGAAGATGAAAAGAAACGCTTGGTGAAAGAGTTGGAAACGGAGTTCAAGAAAAAAATGGAAACTATTACCGATGAAAAAGATAAAAAACTTTTGAAAGAAAAAGCCAATGAGGCAAAAAAGGAGATAGAGAGTATTGTTGTTAACAAAGTTTTAGACGAGGTAACATACCACAAATATGCTTTAAAATACGGAGCCGCGTTTGAAGCCGAAATCGGCGCGGAAGCGATATATAAGATATTCAAAAATTTGGATTTGGATAAATTTGAGCAAATTTTGCAAGAAAAATATGACTCTGCAAACGCATCTGAGAAAGAAAAGTTGAGAAAAAGATTGGCGCTTGTCTCAAGTATGAAAAACGGAAAAGTCAGACCGGAATGGATGTTTATAACAAAATTGCCGGTAATTCCTCCCGCATTGCGACCCATGGTGGCGCTTGAAGGAGGAAGACACGCTTCTTCGGATTTGAACGATTTGTACAGACGTGTAATAAACAGAAATAACAGATTGAAAAAATTGATGTCAATACACGCTCCCGATGTTATTTTAAGAAACGAGAAGCGCATATTGCAGGAAGCGGTTGATGCTTTGTTGGATAATTCCATAAAGCGTGGTAACGGCCCCGCGATGGGTAGCGGTCAGTCGCGTCCTTTGAAGAGTCTTGCGGATTATATGAAAGGAAAACAGGGATATTTCAGGCACAATCTTTTGGGAAAAAGAGTTGATTATTCCGGTCGTTCCGTGATTGTGATTGGTCCGGATTTGGAACTTGATCAATGCGGAATACCCAAAGTTATGGCGCTTGAATTGTTTAGGCCGTTTGTGATAGCGGGTTTATTGCGCAAAGAATTGGCGTTCAATATTCGCGGAGCCAACAGACTTATAGATGATGGAGTACCCGAAGTATGGGCCATATTGGAAGAGGTGATTAAAGACAAGTATGTTTTATTGAACAGGGCGCCGACATTGCACAGGCAGGGTATACAAGCGTTCAGACCCGTTTTGGTTGAAGGTAAGGCCATCCAAATCCACGCCCTCGTGTGCCACGCTTTCAATGCCGACTTTGATGGAGATCAAATGGCGGTTCATGTTCCTTTGGCGCTTGAAGCGCAAACTGAAGCGAAAGAGATTATGAGTTCTCATAAGAATATATTAAAACCGGGGTCCGGAGAAGTTACCACCGGTCCGACCATGGATATAGTCTTGGGAATATATTGGATGACCAATATTATTGACGGAGCGAAAGGAGAAGGAAAGGTGTTTGAAAGTACAAATGCGGCAATAACCGCTTATGATTTCGGGGTTGTTGATTTAAGAGCGAAAATAAAAGTATTGCCTAGCGAAAATAAAAAATACGCGCAATTTAACGGAGAGTTGTTTGAAACTTCCGTGGGTAGATTATTGTTTAATTCCGTATTGCCCAATGATTTCAGATATATAAACAAGGTTATCACCAAGCGCGACATGAAGCCGTTGATAGATGAATTGATAGAGATATATGGACTGGACGGAATACCTAAGATTTTGGACAGAATCACAGCTTTTGGATTCAAGTATGCGACCCTTTCAGGTGTGACATGGGGGATGACCGATGTTAAAATTCCCAAGAAAAAATTTGAGATAATCAATAAAGGCAAAGATGCAGTTAACAAATTAAGAGAGCAATATGAAGAAGGATTGTTAACCGAAGCTGAGCGCAGAAGAATGGCTATTGAGACATGGTTAAGCATAAAGAATGAGGTGGAAAAAGTGATTGAGGAAGAGCACAAAGATGAAGACAGTTCGGTTGCAAACTTGATAGTCTCCGGAGCTCGCGGTTCAATGGCGCAATTGACAAATATGGGAGGTATGAAAGGCTTGGTTCAGAACCCGAGAGGAGACATCGTGGAATTTCCGATTTTAACTTCATACAAAGAAGGGTTATCACCCATAGAGTACTTTATTACAACTCACGGTTCAAGAAAAGGTCTTGCGGATACCGCTTTGAAGACCGCATCAGCCGGGTATTTGACAAGAAGATTGTTTGATGTGTCTCAAGACATAATAGTGACGGAGGAAGATTGTGGCACAAAATCATATTTGACAGTTTCAAAAGTGAATTCATTGGGCATTGAAGTGTCAATAGCGAAAAACATCAAGGGACGCGTGCTTGCGGAAGATATTGATTTGAAAGACAAGAAATTGCCCCTGTCTCTTATACACATCTGACGC
>WFWP01000017.1 GCA_015491055.1 Patescibacteria group bacterium
AAGCAATCATGTGCATATTCATATTTGTAAACTTTGCGCAAGTCATCCAGAGTGACTTGTTTGCTCTTTTGTATTAAAATACTATCGTAATGCGATTCGTTTGAAAAATCGCTTTATGGTTTATCAATTTATCGTAGTTAATTTGTGATATATGGTTGATTATAATAAATTGTATACTCCCGGAGATTTGGATAATTATATAATAAATACCGTCGTTGAAATTCCCGAGAAATCCATATTGAAAATAGAATACAATAGAGACAAAGGAACATTTGAATTGGACAGAGTTGAACCTCAAATCTTTGCAAAACCTTCCAATTACGGTTTTATACCCGGAACTCTTGACTACGATGGAGATGAATTGGACACTTTGATAGTTTCACCTGAGCCTTTACCCACAGGTATAGTGGTTGAAGCGAAAGTGTTGGGGGTTTTGAACTTTGAAGATGGAGGAGAACAAGATCATAAAGTGATTTGCGTTCCCGCGACAAATTATGATGATGGCGACAAGATAACCACATTGGATGACTTGGGGAAGGTGTGGAAAGATAAAATTGAATATCATTTCACCACATATAAAGATTTGAGAAAGCGCGGAACCACAAAAGTGTTAGGTTTCGGTGATGCTGACGATGCGATTGCCATTATCAGAGACTGTATTGATAAGTTTAAAAATAAGTCATAATTTAAACAACCAAAGTTTGGTTACTCTGCGTATAACTTACCCGGCAATATTGAAAATTGTTTGAGAATTGAAAATTTATATATTGAAAATATCCACACTGTGTATAACTTAATCGCACTTTATCTGTCGCGTTGTATAATAAACGCATGAGTGGCGCTTGGAATATCATATACCGTTTATTTACTCCTTTACTCGCGGTTTTTGTGATTGCGGGCGGGGTGGTGATTGTCGGAGAATTCGCAAAAAACGATTCCTCCGCAACACTTTCTCAAAGTGTTGAGCAAACATACCCGGGTGACAACAAAATTTCTCCAAATGCGCCTTATTTGGCGGCGGCGAATGTCGGTCAATCCTCATTTATCGCGGATATTATGACCAATTGGACAAATCCCATTTATCATCCTCAATGTTATTTTAGACCTGAATTAGAATCGGGAAAATCCTTCCCTTTTAATTGCGAAACAGCGCAAGCTGATGCGGTAAGAAAAATCGGCGGGGGTGGATATGGTGCCGGTATAAAAATTGAAGGAAACAACCCGCTTGATTTATGTGAACTGGAGAATAATAAACAGTCCGATAAATACAATTTAAACAACAAGGACCTTTGTTACACCCTTGTTGCGATGGGGTATGAAAGAAAGGCAAGGGAAGCGATGTGGGAAGGTGATAAGAACACCGCCGACGCCGCCCACGACGCCGCCAGCGCCGCCGCCACTGCCGCCACCGACGCCACCGACGCCGCCTACTACGCCGCCGCCAACGCCGCCTACGCCGCCGTCCTCGCCGCCAACGCCGCCAAAGATAAAAAATATTGCAGTATTTTGGAAGACGTAGGTAAGATGGTTGAGAAGTCTCAAAGAGATGTGTTTAGATATATTGGTAATAATGTGTGTAAGAATAAGAATAATAATAATAAATCTTGTTCCGAGTATGATGCAAGAAAAGCAGATGCCGAATCCAAATTAAGAGAAATGAAAAAAGCCATAAATGGAGCATACAATAGAAAAGTATTTGATGATGTAGATATTCCACGTAATCCAACAGGGATATGCGTTGGCGTGAAACAAACCACTAAAGATTTTAATGAAGAATACATACGACAATGTAAAAGTGTCGGAGGTACTTTGTCTAATAATGAAAAAGTGAAAAAAGGGAATATATGCAAGTGTGGATTACAAGTAATTTCTCCATTAAGTTTGGAACAATCGGGTGGAACATGCGAGGATGGCAGGATTGTTTGCAAACAAGACAAAACATATAAGAACGGAAAATGCGTACCTAAACAAAAAACAACACCTGCAACAGCAAGTACTTCTTCACCTACCAAACAACACCCCTCCCAACAAAACCAGCAAACATGCAAATCGGGAGAAGAAACAAAGGACGGAAAATGCGTAACAACACGGAAACGACCCCAACCCTCCAAAACTTCCAAAGACTCAATTCGAAAAATACAAAATCAACGCAATAGAGCTTTGCAAGAAGGAAAAACATTTGCATACACACCAATAAAAGAAGAAGGCAAAAAATATTGCTTTTATGAGGATACGCTAATAAAGACGCAAAGCGGATCCTTAATGTGCGTTGCGGGAATCCAAAGGAGAAGCGGTTCAACGGTAGTTTCGCGAGCTGATTTTCAACGTATGATGGAAGCGCAAAAACGCAAATTGGAAGCACAAAGACAAAAGATGATAGCGGAAAGAGATCGCATCCTCCAAAAAGAAAGAGCGAAAGCCGAAGAAGCTTTGCGCCGTCAAGCGCAAAACGCGCGCCGAGCGCAAATGGAACAAGAAAGAAGATACAAAGAAGCTCTTCGCAGACAAAAAGAACAAGCGCAGTTGCAAATTCGCCGAGCCCAACAAAGAGCGCAACAACAAGCCCGCAAAGCTCAACAAGCGCAAAGAGCCGCGCAAAACGGGCAACAACAAAGACCTCGACAATCCGCTCCGCCGACAAACTGGTTCAGAGATTTTTTGAACAGATTGAGAAACAATCGTCAACCCCAATTCCCGCCCATAGTCGCAAAACCGCAGTGCATGTCGTTTACCGCAGACAAATTGAGAATAAATTCGGGAGATGAAATAACCCTCCAATGGGCGGTTACCGGAGCGACAAAGATAATAATCACTCCCCAAGTTCGCGTTGTTAATGAAAACGGCAAGACGGTCGCCAAGGCAAATCCGCGGAGCAATGTCAAATACACCTTGATAGCGGTTAACGCAAAAGGAGAAGAAAGCCGTTGCCAAACAAAAGAGATAATGGTGGGAGACGTAATCGCGCCCGATGATGACTTGAGTTGCGATACGCAAATAAATGATGTAAACATAGACACGGAACCGCAATACATCACAAGACCCGCCTGCGATCCGGAAATTGATCAACAAACTTGCGACAATCAATGGCAAGGCAAAGAAATAAAGGTTAAATGGAGCGTAGACCCCAAACAATGTGTCACAAGTTGCAAAATACAATTGAAAGAAGAAAACGGAACCGATTGGGTTGATGTTTGGACAACTCCCTACGACTTGCGATACACGCTTGACTCATCTCAACCCGGATTCAGCAATAAAGGATTGTTGCGAAAAACAAGCACATTCAGATTATTATGCGAAGACGGATTGGGCAACATAAAGCAAGACACGGCAAAAGCCGAGGTGAGGGAGGAGTGAGGTGATACAATATATTCACGCATGTTGTTTATGCGCGGATCTCTTGCGTTCGTTTTGTTTGGCATCAATATATGACCGTATCCTTCTTTTTGCCAAATTTGTTTTTACAAACTCCAACCATTTTTGCTTGGGGTGCGCATTGTTACTGGTTTCTATTTCAACCATATCGCCGTTTACCAAAGGCGTACTTATCGCTGATAATTTGCCGTTTATTTTTGCGCTCGCAACATGATCTCCAATGTCTGAATGTATTGCATATGCGAAATCCACGGGTGTTGCATTTATTGGCAGGTCTATCACGTCACCTTTGGGAGTAAATACAAACATTCTTTTTGAGAAGAAATCTTCTTTCAAATCATCCATATATGCGCTGTTTTCAACATCCGTGGCTTCGGCGAGCAATTGAATCCAATGTGGAGCATTTTGGTTTGGTGTAGATGTTGTTACATATTTGCGCGCGGCGTGTGTTTTGTGTTCGTCGGTGCGTGTTTTTTTATTTGGGAAAAATTGCAATATCCAATCAAACATCGATTTGCCGGATTTTTTGTTTGATTGTGATTTGTAATTTATATGAGCGGCGAGACCGTATTGCGCTTCTTGGTGCATTTGTTCGGTTCTTATTTGCACTTCCAAGAATCCGCCTATGTCCGTTTTTACGGTTGTATGTATACTTTGATACCCGTTGGTTTTCGGACTTGAAATGTAATCTTTAATTCTTCCGGGCACCGGCGTCCATATTTTGTGAACAAGCCCGAACACTTTATAACAATCTTCAACCGTTGGTACAATTATGCGAAGTGCCAGTATGTCATGAATTTTTGTTTCATCCCAATCTTTTCTGAGCAGTTTCTTATACAAACTGTACACACCTTTAACGCGCGTTTGCGTGCGAAAATTTCGTATACCGTTGTTCGCCAATTCTGTGCGTATATCTTTTTGCGCTTTGTCCAACCATTTTTGCGTTTCCGTTTTGCGTTCTTTGAGTATTTCGGCAACTTTTGCATATTCTTTCGGCATGGCATAAGGAAACGCGGCATCTTCCAAATCTTTTTGCAATACGCTCATACCCAGGCGAAATGCTATGGGAGCATAAATTTCAAGCGTTTCTTTTGCTATTCTTTTGCGTTTGTGTTCCGGTACATGTTGCAAGGTGCGAGCATTATGGAGACGGTCCATGAGTTTTATAATGAGTACTCGCACATCTTTTGCCGTTGCGGCAAAAAGTTTTCGCAAACTTTCCACATGTCTGTCCACGCCTTGGTATCGCACACCTCCAAGTTTCGTCACCCCGTCAACAAGATAAGCGATTTCTTTTCCGAACTCTTTTTCTATATCCTCCAAAGTTACATCAGTGTCTTCTACGGTGTCATGCAACATGCCCGCGCATACCGTTGGCGCCTGCATTCCAAGTTCGGCGAGATACATTGCGGTTATTGCAACATGTTGAAAATACGGAGCGCCCGAATATCGTTTCTGCCCTTCATGCGCTTGTTTCGCAAAATTATACGCTTTTTTGACCAAAGCTATGTCGGCCTTATCGGTTATCTCTGAAAGACCGATTATTTCTTCAACGGTAGGTGTTTTATAATTGTGCATTGTATTTACATAATAACATATATGTGGCCGTAACACACTATGGTATATTTTCAGGACTTTTTATTTTTGCGATTGCCGCTGTTTGTTTTGCTTTGTTGTGTTTTATTGGTATTATGATTTGCAATGAACAGTGATAAAAAGAAAAGATTATTGACGGGCATACAGCCGTCCGGCAGACCTCATCTCGGAAATTATTTCGGAATGATGAAACAAGTGGTTAATTTGCAAGATGAATATGAGACTTTTGTATTCATTGCAGATTATCATGCGCTTACGACGGTTCGCGATAAAGAAAAAATGCATGAGAATATATTGAATATGGTGATTGATTTTTTGGCGATAGGGTTGAATGCCGATAAAGTTGTTTTGTTTCAGCAATCTCAGGTTAGTGAACATACCGAGTTGTGTTGGGTGTTCAACTGCATAACCACCATGCCGTTTTTGATGCGCGCGCACGCATTTAAGGATGCGCAAGAAGCGAAGAAAAAAGATATTACCGTGGGATTGTTCGATTATCCCGTTTTGATGGCGGCGGATATTTTGTTGTATGATGCGGAGATCGTGCCCGTTGGGAAAGACCAGAAACAACATTTGGAGATGACGCGAGATATAGCTGAAAAATTTAACTCAATGTTTGGTGATACTTTCATATTACCTGATGCATTGATAAGAGATGATGTGGCTGTTGTTCCTGGAATTGACGGAAAAAAGATGAGTAAAAGTTACGGAAATACAATACCTCTTTTTGCGAAGCGGGAAGAAATTGAAAGATTGGTTAAGAAGATAGTTACCGATTCCGATGGAGAGATGCCGAAAAATGTGTATGCTATGCATAAATTGTTCAGATCCGAAGAAGAACTTGCGCCGATATATGAATCGCATAAGGGGCGATATGGAGATTTGAAAAAGATTTTGATTGAAGACATTGATGCATTTATTTCGCCTTTGCGAGAAAGGCGCGCGGAAATTGCGAAAGATATCAATAAGGTAAAAGAAATTCTCAACAATGGAGCCAATATCGCGCGCGAGCTTGCAGGCGCCAAGATGCGGCTCGCGCGCGAGAGGCTTGGTTTGTTGCTATGATCAGTTTGAAGAATTTGATTAGAAAATGGAAATAACAAAAACAATATGACGGAACAAAAAACAAAATCGGCATTGGAAAGAGTTTTAATAAAAGATTTAAAAAATCATATTGGCAAAGATGTAAAAATTGCCGGGTGGGTGAGCGCTATTCGCGATCATGGAAAAGTGGCCTTTGCGGTGTTGAGAGACAGGACCGGTACCGTACAGGCCGTGGCAAGCGAAGAATATAATGACACCGCCTTGCCCGATACACGGAAGTTGCGCGATCAGTGGGTTGCGGAGATTGTGGGAGAAGTAAAGGAACGGCCGGATAAAATGAAGAAAGACGAATTAAACGGCGAACTTGAACTTGGTATAAAATCGGTAACGATTTTAAGCGAGGCGTCGGAGTTGCCGTTTGATATGGAAGCAGATTTGAATTTGGACACATTGCTTGATTATCGCCCGCTTACAATTCGCAGGCAGAGAAGCAGAGACATTTTCACCGTTTCCGCAACAATCGTTCGGGAATATCGCAATGTATTGATAGAGAATGATTTCACAGAATTTCAAGCGCCCGCATTGGTTGGAGGTGATGCCGAGGGTGGGGCGGAAGTGTTTAAGGTGGAATACTTTAATGATAAAGATGCCTTTTTGGCAACAAGCCCGCAATTGTATAAAGAAATCATGACGGGCGCATTTGAACGAGTATTCACCATTGCCAAAATTTTCCGAGCGGAAAAGAGCGCAACCACTCGGCATTTGGCCGAGATTACACAGATGGATTTTGAGATGGGATTTATCAAAGATCATACCGATGTTATGGATATGCTTGAAAAGGTGACGAGAAAAGTTTCAGAAAAGGTTGCTGAGAAGCATGGGGATATTTTGGAACGCATGGGTACGCGTCCGGCATCGTTGCCCGAGGGTCCGTATCCACGGTTCACTTTGCGCGAGACACAGAACATCTTGAAACAAGAATATGGAATTGATGCGATAGGTGAGCCGGACTTGGAGCCGGAGCATGAGCGCAAGATATGCGAATATGCTTTGAAAGAATTCGGTAGCGATTTTGTGTTCATTACCGAGTTTCCAACCAAAAAGCGCGCTTTCTATACCTATCCCGATCCGAACAATCCGGAATGGTCATACAGTTTTGATCTGCTTTTTCGCGGATTGGAGATAAACAGCGGAAGTCAGAGAATGCATAATTATGATCAGATGGTGGAAATCATAAAAGAGAGAGGCATGGATCCGGAAGTTTTCTCTTTCTATTTGCAGATGCATAAATACGGCATACCTCCGCATGGCGGTTGTTCAACCGGATTGGAGCGATTTACCGCGCGCATGCTTGAATTGAAGAATGTAAAAGAAGCGGTTCCGTTTCCGCGAGATATGAACAGAATTGATGTTTTATTGTCGGGGAATTGATTTTGTGTAATCAAATTGTTGCGAGTTGCATATTATGATAAGTTTTGCGCAAAATAACATTGTGTGTTATATGTAATCATATATAAGTGTCTTACGAATTAATGTTTGGAATATGAAAGAGAAAAAACCGTTTGAATTACATATAACCGGCAATGCTAAGATGGGTGATATAGATAAGTTGGCGGAAGAAGGCAGGGTCGGGCGCACTCCGCATCTCGGTCAACAAAACATGGTTGCGGGAGACGGAGCATGGACGACTTTTGCAACCAATGTATTGGAGTTATTGTATGATTTTAATATAGGCGCCAAGGACAGATATCATCACCCTCATATCAAGGTTGATGAGCGTGGACATATTGAAAGGATACACAATTCCCATGATGACAGAATTACCTATTCGCAACCGGAAGTGACCGAACATCACATGCGCACTATTAAGAAGGCGTTTCCCGATACCGCAATTGAAAGGTGGTCGGACTTTATTCATGAAAGGAGAGAGTTGGTTTTTGATGTGTTGAAAATCATAGGTCCTTACCTTGTGGAACAAGGATTGTTTGAACGAAAGATCGATGAAGAGGGGAATGTGTTTAAGTACGGTCAGGGTAACAAACCGAGAACATGGGAACAGGTTGTGAATGACGGTATAGTGCCGATTACTTCAAAACACAAAGGTTGGTTGCTCCCGAATGTGGTTAATGTGCTACTGATGGCGTTTATAGATTCTGTTGAGTTGAAAACCGATGAAGTTCATCACATATCTGGCGCGGAGATGGGTAAGTACATAACCGCTTATGAGGAGGATCTGAACAATATGTACGATATGTTAAGGAAAAAGTTTGGATTGCATAATGTTGTAAGGTTTAACTTGCATCTTGGCGCCTCCGCAAAATTTATTACCGTTGTAAAAAGAAGTGATGACTTAAATGACTTGATTGCATCAACGCAAGCGTATCAAGACTTTTTGAAAGAGAAGGGCGAGAAGTTCTCCCTTATGGCGAAAAACGGGGCTTCCAAAAAAGAAATCGGTGAAGCGGCTAAAGAGATGGAAGAGCAAATAGGCAAGAAAGTTAAGAGCAGATTGAGAGAGGCGGTAAGAGAGCAAATGAAGTTGGGAAGAGAGGGTATCTTTGCGGATATTTCAAGAATTGAAACCGGTTCCGATGGTAAGTTTCGGTTAGGCGCCGTTACTCATGAAGAGTTGTTAAATCAACATGATGGGAACCCTGCGAGAGAAGGTGTATATGCGCATAAAATAATGCAGGAGTTGACATTAAATCAGTTGGCCGCAATACTGGAATTGGTGCACAAAATAAGAAAAGAGATAGAACGAAGAGATAAAAACAATAATAAATAAAGTTATATGGAGTTAAAAACAATACGCTCGGTGGAAGAATTTCAAAAAATTCCCAAACATGAAAGGAAGTTTGCATATTTGGAAACGAGGGCTATGGACGCTATTGAAGTCGGCGAAAATTATGAGCCCATAATACCTTTTCAAGAAAATCCGGAAGAAGGTTTGCGAATATTTTTTGAACCGAACAATGAATATTCCGCTCGCAAGACGGTAACCGAGAAAGTTTACCAAGCGGCGCGAAACCTTCCGGACGGCATACATTTCATGTTATATTCCGGATTTCGCCCCATTGAGGTACAGCGGAAATTGTTTGACGAAATATACGCCGAATTCAAAAAAGAAAAACCCGAATTGAATGAACAAGAACTTTGGGAGTACACCACTCGCATGATTGCCGATCCGAGCGGTTGCCCTCCGCATACCACCGGCGGAGCCGTAGACTTGACGCTTTGCGATAGTTCGGGCAATGAATTGGACATGGGTGGCAAAGTGGATCATATTGACAATTGCGAGACATTTTGTGACGGCCTTAATGGTGAGCAAAAACGCAACAGAGACATATTGTTTGAAGCTATGACAGGCGCGGGGTTTGTAAATTTGCCTACGGAATGGTGGCATTACAGTTACGGGGACAGATATTGGGCCGCTTACAATGAATTGCCGGAGACACTGTACTCTCCGAGACACATATCCGAGTGCCCGGGCAATTATACCAGGTGAGTTTTGCTTGCAGATATCGTATTTATGCAATAAGCATTTGTTTATTTTATCTGTTTGCACATCTTTCTACCGCTGACGCCACCGCATTGGAGACATTTTGATCAAACGGATCGGGTATAATTTTGTTAGGTTCAGGATTATCAACCAAAGACGCGAGAGCTTCCGCGGCCTTAAGTTTCATTTCGGTTGTTATTTTCTTTGCTCCCGAATTAAGCGCGCCCTTGAAAATTCCGGGAAATACCAAAACATTGTTAATTTGATTTGGATAGTCGCTTCTTCCCGTTGCAACTATGAAAGCGCCGGCTTCTTTTGCATCTTCGGGAGAAATTTCGGGCGTGGGATTTGCAAGGGCAAAAACTATGGGTTGTCCCGCCATGCGTTTTACTTGCTCTTTGGAAAGCGCATTACCCACCGATACTCCGATGAAAACATCTGCGC
>WFWP01000018.1 GCA_015491055.1 Patescibacteria group bacterium
ACATTATCTATACCCGGTGGGCGTGGATTATTCGGTTTATGGGAAGGCATCGCATAGTTTCTCAATATGGAAAAAACAAAAAAGAGGGCTTTTAAAACTTTATTTATTGCAACCAATCTATTTTAGATTTTCACAAGCTATTCCGTCTTTGTCTCGGTCCAGTTTATAGGGATCCCACGCAGGTCCGCCGGAAGATATAAAGAATTCTTGGGCTTCTTTTTGAGATGTAAAATCTCTACAATTGTAATCTTTCGCAAAATATCTTGAATATGCGCGACTGTTTTTTCTGGAATAAGTACGCGCTTGTTTATAGTGTCTTTTGTAGTTTTTCTTTTTCTTATGACAGTGATACTCTCCCGTTTTTTTGTTGGTGTGACATCCTTCGGAATTGGTTCTGCCCGGGTGCGCAGAAGAAAAGTTGGGTATGAAAATAAAAGCGATAAAAATAATTGTTATTAATTTATTCAACATAACAGAATTTGAAATTAAGAAGCGGTGTTCCAGGCAACAACAAAAGCCATACCCAAAATTAAAGAAGAGAGTATAAGAGCCATACCAAGATTGCCGTTCTTTATTTCTTCCCATTCATCAAGAGGTGATATAAAGTTGAATACTTTTATACCCAAAGCAACTGATACTGCCATGGAAATCGCCGCCACCAAAGCCCAGCCGAATGTTATTGCGTATTGTATGAGTATATTTCCTTCCATATCTGCAATTATACAGAAAATTAATTGTTTTGTACATATTACCTTCATCGTTGTGCTATAATCGTATCAGTCGTAAATTACGTGATGCGGGTGATGCGGGTCGAAATAGGTGTATTTTACAATTCGCAATCATGAAGCATGTGTATTCATCGGAGCAATTCACAACAGGGTTTATAACGGAACTTTTTGCATTGACGGATAAAATACGTGCAAACCCCGGTGATTTTCAAGACGCATTAAAGGGCAAGGTTATCGCAACGCTTTTTTACGAGCCGTCCACACGCACTCGGCTTTCTTTTGAGTCGGCGGCCGTGATACTCGGGGCGCAAGTGATAAGCACGGAAAATGCGAGAGAGTTTTCAAGCGCGATTAAGGGCGAAACTCTTGAAGACACATTGAAAGTTGTGGAGGGGTATGCGGATGTGATCATTATGCGGCATTTTGAAGACGATTCCGCAGAGCGCGCGCAAAAGGTTTTGTCGGTGCCGTTTATCAATGCCGGAAGCGGTAAGCGAGAACATCCAACACAGGCGCTTCTTGATTTGTATACCATATACAGAGAGTTTGGCAGACTGAATAATTTGCGTGTGGCATGTGTGGGCGATCTTTTACGCGGCAGAACGGTTTATTCTCTGGTAAAGTCAATGATGCTTTTTGAAAATAATTCATTTATCTTTATAGCTCCCGAAAATTCCAGAATACATGCGGATATGAAAAACAAATTAAACATGTCAAACATTGATTTTATTGAAACAGACATGCTCGATGAGTCAATTTTGAGAAAAGTTGATGTTGTGTATATGACTCGCATTCAGAAAGAGCGATTTGATAACGAAGCGGAGTATTTGCGGGCGAAAGGTAAATTGATTTTGACGAATAAACTTGTCAATTGCATGAAAGATGATGCTATTGTGATGCATCCGTTGCCGCGCGTTGACGAGATAGATGTGGAGGTTGACGCAAATCCGCGCGCGCGATATTTTACGCAAGCGCACAATGGATTGTGGGTGAGAATGGCGATTTTGGCGGGTTATAAAAATGCATAGATATACGGGAGTTATAATTGTTGTTTTGGTATGAAACACACGCAACAATACGGTTCAGCGATAATTGACGCAATGATTGCGATTGCCTTGTTTGCTGTTGTTTTTGTAGGTTTTTTCGCTTTGATGCAAGCCGGTGTGAAAGCGGTTGTTTACAGAAAGGCGAGCGCGGGCGCGCTTGTGATAGCGCAAAGTCATATTGAATATATACGTTCTCTTAATTATGATTCCATAGGGATTGTCGGAGGAAATCCAAACGGTGTTATACAAAATCAATTTACAAGAACACTGAATGGTATAAGATATGATGTGAATACAGTGATTTCATGGCATGATGACCCGGGGGACGGGTTGGGAGTTGCGGATACCAACCCCAATGATTATAAAAGTGTAAAGGTTACCGTAAATTGGCAACGGCAAGGCGGAAATGTCGGAGAGGTTTCATTGTCAACTTTTGTCGCGGATTTTATACCGGAGTAATCTGGATTTGTAATATTTTGTATGAAAAACCGATTAAAATTTAAGCGTTGCGCAAACCGCGTTCGGCGTGCGGGTATGACATTTGTTGAAGTTATGGTGTGGATAGGCGTTTTGACATTGTTACTCTCCTCAATGACTTTGGCAATCATTCATGTGTATAGGTCAAACAGTTACATATTTGAGCGCGCGTCTTCGGTGTTATCCGCCAGGAAAGGATTGGAAAATGTAATGAAACTTATTCGCGAGGCGCAATACGGAGATGCCGGCAGTTATCCCGTTGAGGCAATTGGTCCTAATTCGTTTACATTTTATGCAGATAATGATAACGATGACAGCGTAGAAAGAATAAGGATATTTTTGGACGGATCTGATTTGAAAATGGGAGTAATTCAAGCAATCGGTTTTCCCGCTGAATATAACGGTCCCGAAACTGTGCATACGATAGCGAGAAATATTCGCAATGTGGATTTGGGTGTAGATTTGTTTACATACTACGATTCTTCGGGTAATCAAGTTGTTGATATGAATAATGTAACCAAGCCCGTTTTTGTAAAAGCGCGTTTGATTTCAAATACCGGAAAAGACGCAAATGTTGACAATTACGAATTGGAAGCAAGCGCATACATGAGAAATTTGAAGAATAAATAGGATTTAAATTTCTCTCTTTTGCAATTTTATAACTGCAAAAAGAAAATATTTATTTTTACTCTTCAATAAAGTTATCTACTCTTGCATCTTGAAATTAATGCAACATCAGCAACAAAAAGCGGATAAACACTTCAATATGGATTTGCCTCTTGTTAAACATTAAAATTGTATACACCCGTTTGATCCGGGAAGGTATGCATACGGAGCCGGAGGTGGCGCGCAAACTCTTGTGTGTGATACCGGGGAAATATCTGTAATTCTTCCCGACGGTTCAAACGTTTGCATATTTATTCCTTCTTCGATTGTGGTGTTTCAGGTATTTTCAATCTCAGTTTATTCCATGAGTAACAAGTGATTTGCCGTTAATTGACAAAACGAGTCAATAAGTGAGCTTGATCGGTTGCCGACTTTTGATTAAGCATTTGTGAACAAGTGTATACAAGTTTGTAAAGACTGTAAAAAATTTGCATATCGCTTTATTTTTTGATAGCATGTGGCACCATGATGGACGAGAGCAAAATAAAAGAAATGTTTGAAGTTGGTGCGCATTACGGCTATTCCAAGAGTCGCAGGCACCCCAGCATGAAGGAGTTCATATTCGGCCAAAAAGGCAGGCATGATATATTCAATCTTGAATTGACTGCGGAGAAACTTGAAGAGGCAAGACGCGCTTTGGCGGAGTACACCGCGGTGGACGGATCCGCATTGTTTTTGGGAAATAAAAATGAGGCGAGAGATGTGGTCCGCTCAGTTGCGGAAAGCAAAGGCCAGCCTTACAGTTGCGGTAGGTATATAGGTGGCACTCTTACGAATTTTAAAGAGATACGCAAAAGGGTTGATAAATTGGAACAATTGATTGCGGACAAGGAAAGTGGCAAGTTTGACAAATTTACAAAATTGGAAAGATTGATGATAGACAGAGAAATAGAAGACTTGGAACAAAAGTTCGGTGGTTTGATCAATATGAAAAAATTGCCGGTCGTTATAGTGGTTGTTGATCCGGAATTCGAATCCATGGGTGTTAAAGAGGCGTTGCAACTCGGCATACCGATTATAGCGTTGGCAAATAGCGATTGCGACATATCTAAAATAAATCATCCTATTCCCGCAAATGACACGACTCGCAAGAGTATTGAGTATTTTGTGCAAAAATTGGCCGAAGTGTTGAAATAATACGCGTAGTCGCAATCAGGTCGGTCAGATTTTAATATTTGTATATTTGGTGGTTTAATTAACAAATTCATTTAATTAAGAGCGGTATGTCAAGTTCAAAAGTTTCAACAGAAGATGTTAAAAAGTTAAGACAGGAAACCGGTGTCTCTATCATGC
>WFWP01000019.1 GCA_015491055.1 Patescibacteria group bacterium
CTTTTAAAAAGGGCAAAGCCGAACACGGAAAAAAACACTGCCGGATACGCTTTGTGGGATGTTTGGGACAGAGAAGACGGTTCCTTTGATTTAACAAAATTGCTTTGCGGTTCGCAAGGAACCTTGGGATTGATTACCGATATCAAGTTCAGATTGATAAAACCGAACAGACATTCCACTCTTCTGGTTATTTTTTTGCGAGAGGAGCATATGAGAGAGTTAGGTTCTTTGGTTGAAATGGTGAGAGGGTATGACCCTGAGAGTTTTGAAATGTATGATAATCACACTTTTGCGATTATTCGCAAAGTGTTGCCTGATTTGATTGATAAGTTGGGCGTGGGAATTGTGGGGTTTGCAAGACGATTTATACCCGAGATCAAGATGATGATTACAGGCGGAGTTCCAAAGTTGGTTTTATTGGCGGAATTTACGGGGTACACTTTGAGAGAGGCAAAATGCAATGCGAGAAAAGTGATGAAAAGAGTTGCAAATGAGTATGATTGCGCTATGCATATAACTCGTGACAAATATGAAATACGAAAATATTGGACTATTCGCAGAGACAGTTTTGACATGCTGAGAAAGTATGTCAAAGGCAAACATACCGCTCCTTTCATAGAAGACGTTTGCGTTCGTGTGGATAAACTTCCGGATTTTTTACCCAAGCTTTACGAAATACTTGATGAGTATGATATCACTTACACAATTGCGGGGCATATAGGAAGCGGCAATATGCACATAATACCTTTGATGGATTTTTCGGATAAAGATATTGGTAAAATCATACAAGAATTGAATGAAAGGGTTTTTTCTTTGGTCTTTGAATATGGAGGAACTATGAGCGCGGAGCATAATGACGGGTTGATTCGCACACCTTATTTAAAAGACATGTATGGCGAAGATGTGGTTAAGCTTTTTGAGCAAGTTAAAAACATATTTGATCCCTACAATATATTTAATCCCGGTAAAAAGGTGGGAGGTGATAAGAATTTGGTTATAACATCGCTAAGGTCGTATTCGTTTTGAGTTTTATCGGAAACGCGCAATTCTCTCTTATAAACACATAAGATAATACGGTTTTTGCCGTTGTCATTTTTCTTACACAATAAATACATGCATTTGTGGATAACTTTGATGCACAGTGGGTAAAAGTGGTGTATAGTGGGGGCAAGTGGGAGACAAGGACGCTTGTCATAAAACCCCGCTTGCAATATGTTATTGGGTGAATTTACTCATACGCTTGATAATAAAAACCGGCTTACTTTGCCCAAGAAGTTTAAAAACGCGTTGGGTAAAAAAGTGTTTTTGACCCGAGGGCTGGACAGATCTTTGTTCTTGTATTCTCAGAATGAATGGCGGAGAATTACCGAGAAAATAAGTGCGCTTTCAATGACCGATGAGAATTCCCGCGGTTTCAGCAGATTCTTTTTTGCGGGGGCTTCCGAGATAGATGTGGATAAATCCGGAAGGATTTTGATACCGGAGCATCTGAAAAAGTTCGCTTATATGAACAAAGAGGTTGTACTCACCGGGGTTCAGAGCAGGGTCGAGCTCTGGGATAAGAATATGTGGATTAAATACAGTAAAAAGATGGAAGAGAATGGAGACATTATGGCGAACAAACTCGGTGAGATAGGTGTTCTTTAACGGCATTTGTGAATCTGAACGGCTGAAGGATTTTTTATGAATGTCATGCGCACACAAAACAATCATAACCGGTCCTTCAGCGGTTCAGGTTCGCAAAATGATGAACCTGTTTCATATACGGTTCATAAACCCGTTCTTTTACAAAAGGCGCTTTCGTATTTGAATTTGCGCAGAGGCTATACGGTTGTTGACGCCACACTTGGCGGAGGAGGGCATTTCCTTGAAGTCGCAAAACTTCTGGACGGATCCGGAAAACTGGTCGGTATGGATGTTGATTTTGACGCGATACAGCGTGTAATGTCCAAATTGCGCAATGCCTCAATGGCCTACATGCCGGAATATTATTTGGTACAAAGTAATTTCAGACACTTGGATACCGTACTGAAAGATTTGGGTATTTTGTCAATAAATGCCATATTGTTTGACTTGGGAATTTCAAGCGATCAATTGGAGAATTCCGGCAGGGGATTTTCTTTTCAGAAAAATGAACCTTTGCGCATGACCATGTCAAAAGAAATTGATAACTTTGTTCTTACCGCTTGGGAAATTGTAAACACTTGGAGTTGCGATACTCTTGCGGATATTATTTACGGATATGGAAATGAGAAGTATGCAAAGCGCATAGCGAATGCGATAGTAAAAGCGAGGAGAATTGGTGAAATAAACACGACTCATGAATTGGTTGAAATAATAAAAAGTGCGGTACCCGGTTATTACAGACATGGGAAAATACACTTCGCCACAAAAACTTTTCAGGCTTTGCGAATAACCGTAAACGATGAATTACGCGCAATACGAGAAGCGCTTGAAAAAGTAATAAAACTTATGGAGCCAGAAGGGAGAATCGTAATTATCACATTTCATTCTTTGGAGGATAGGTTGGTGAAAAGAAAGTTTAAGAAGTGGCAAGAAGATGGTCTGGGACATATCGTAACAAAAAAACCGATATGTCCCGATTATAAGGAAGTAAAAGCTAATCGCAGAGCGAGAAGCGCCAAACTCAGAGTATTTGAAAAAAAGTAATTTAAAAATACATCATGATGAATACACGATATACAACAGGTGTGATAAGAGTGCGTAAAATAAAGGCGTATTGTTTTGTTGCCTTGTTTTTTATCGCAGTGTTTTTGTTGACAATGTACGCTGCGTTGCTGGCTCTTTCCGTTAAAAATGTGGTATTGCGCAAGGATTTGGAATCAAAAATAACCTTGGTGCGCGCGGAAGTTGCGGATATGGAGAGTGAATATATAAAAAGGATTGGAGATATAACTCTTTCAAGGGCCGAGGGAATGGGCTTGTTTGCGATTGAAGATAAAGATTTTATTGAGAGAAGGGTTTTGGTGGGGCAGGCATATTGAAACATGGAGTTTAATTGGAAAATGTGATGAATATTTATGTCCACCGTTAAGAAAAGATTTGTGATTCGTCTTTGGATACTCGGAGTAGTTGTATCCATTGTGTTTTTTTTATTGGTGTTTCGTTTGTATTTTTTGCAAATCGTAAATCATGATTTGTATTTGCGGGTGGCGGAAGGGCAGTATGTTCGTATAAGTGACGGTATATATGACAGAGGTGTGATTTTTATGGAAAACAAAAACGGCGCTTTGATAGCGGGCGCAACCATGCGTTCGGAATTTACACTGGTGATAGATCCGGTTTATATTGATGATATTGATAAGACATATGAGAAATTGAGCGCCATTTTAACTTTGGATAAAGAAGATTTTGCAAAGAAAGCGTCAAAAGAAGATGACCATTACGAAATAATCGCATCAGATTTGTCCAAAGAAGATGCGGATGCTATACGAAAACTTAATTTAAGCGGAGTATCTCTTGTCAGAATTCGCAAGCGTTATTATCCCGGGGATTCTTTTGCGTCGCATGTTATAGGATTTGTAGGTTTTGATGAGAACAATAACAGGGTTGGCAGGTATGGTTTGGAGAGATATTACGAAAGTATCCTGAAAAGAAGTGACAGTACTTTATATGTGAATTTCTTTGCGGAACTTTTCGCAAATATAAGCGATATCGTGTCTGATGGGGGGAGAGAGGGTGATATTGTATTGACCATTGACCCCGATATTCAAGTGTTCTTGGAAAAAGAATTGGAAAAAACCCGTAATAAGTGGCAAAGCAAAATGACGGCGGGGATAATTATGAATCCTCAAGACGGCGAGATAATGGGTATGGCCGTTTCACCTTCATATGATTTGAATAATTTTGGAAGTGTCAAGGGAGTGAGTTTTGCCAATCCGTTGGTGAGCGGAGTTTATGAGATGGGTTCAATTATCAAGGTGTTGACCATGGCGATAGGTTTGGATATCGGAGCCATAAATGAGAAAACTACATATAACGACACCGGCAGCGTGATTGTAGACGGTGAGGTTATACATAATTATGATAACAAAGCAAGGGGTGTGGTTCCCATGCAAGAAGTTTTGAGCAGGTCTTTGAATGTTGGTATAGCGTTTATTGTAAACAAAATCGGAAAGAGCAATATGAAGGAATACCTTATAGACAAATTACGCTTGGGTGAGGAGACCGGTATAGATTTACCATCCGAGGTTGCAGGAATGGTGGAAAATTTGGAAAGTGACAGGGAAATTGAATTCGTAACGGCCGGCTTTGGTCAAGGTGTTGCCTTTACCCCCATAGCGGTGATACGCGCTTTGTCGGCGGTTGCCAATGGGGGATATTTGATACAACCTCATATCGTAAGACGCATTGAGTACACAACAGGTTTGAGTAAAGAATTTGACTATGATGACCAAAAGACGCGTGTATTCAAAAAAGAAACAACAGATATTTTGGCAAAAATGTTAACGAAAGTGGTTGACGAAGTCTTGGCGCAAGGGTCTTATAAAATGGAAAGGTATTCAATAAGCGCCAAGACGGGAACCGCGCAGATTGCAGACAAGGGGGGATACAAAAAAGATGCATATTTACACACATTTGCGGGATATGGACCATCATATAATCCTGAGTTTATAATTTTGCTTATGAATTTGGAGCCGAAAGGCGCAAATTATGCAAGTCAAACATTAACGGAACCGTTTATGAATATGGCAAAATTTTTGATAAATCATCTTGAAATACCTCCGGATCGGTAACGGGTTTATTCTGTTAATTCGGTGCGTTTTTATGTTTTTTCGTGTGAACAGGTGTGATATTCTGATTAATATTTCTGTTACAATGTAAAATCGCCAAACCACTCACTCCGATGAGCCCGTACCAAACTTTCTCTTTTCATTATAATTCGTGTACTTTGATTTAAGTTTATATCAATCCTTTTGCGAATTGTCCCACGCCGTAAGCTATTGCGGCCGCAATTAATCCTATTGCCAATGTTTCAAGTACGCTTAAAATTTTATTTTTTTCATTTATATACGCTTTTACATACCCCACGAATGCGAAGGTTAGAGATGCGGTGATCAATGAATATATAACGGCTTGATCGGAAGTAAGTATCCCCATCGTGTACCCGATAAGAGCAATGAGTGGCATTGATCCCAAGATGACAAAAGATATGAATGTAACTATTGCGGATTTAAAAGATTCAAATGAATCTTTGTTGTCTGCGCGTTCCGATAAATAATTGCTTGACGCCATTGAGAAACCGTCGGCGAGTACATTGGCAAAACCAAGCAACAGCGCGACTCCGGTTCCCAAATTTGCCCCGACAACGCTGGCAACTATTGCAAATGTTGTGATAATACCGTCAATACCGCCGTAAACGAATTCTTGCACATATTTTGTGAAAAAGTTTTTAATCATAGGCAATATATTATTCATTATTGTTTCTAATTTGTTTTTTAATTGCATTTGCCGCCATAAACCATGTGTCGCCTTTTTGCACACTTTGTCCGACATTCATTCCTATAAATTCACCGTTCAGATTTAACAATATGCCCCCGGGTGTCTTGACAGATTTGTCAATTTCTATAAGTTGCACTTTTTCGTCTACTTCCTCAATATATGAAATAAGTGCGGTGGTGATTTTTAATTTGTCAATCCCCGCTATAACCACAACGGTTTGACCAATGGTCGGGTTTTGCGAACCGTTGGATATCACCGATTCATTTACTGAAGCGTCAAACACGGCAATGCCGTTTTCAATTTTTCTTAAATATAACGGAATATTGATTTGATTCGGCGCGGTGGCGATATATTCGTATTGTTCACTATTAAAATCAGCGATTGATGACGCATCGGCTATTATTGTGTTATTGTCAATCGCAACAGCTCTTGATACAAATTCATATTTTTCATCATTGTTTTCCACATTTTCAGTATCTTCAAGTGCCAAAATCACGCTCGCCGCGTTGCTACCATTATTGTCCATTTGAGAATTGTTTGCAATATCGCCAGTTGCTTTTTCGGATTCAGGCGCGTTTGTATTGATTGCAATCGTTGATGTACTAAGGATTTTGGATTGAGGCGCTTCATCGGTATTTCCGTTTACGCCATTGTTTGTGCTTGTTGTTTCGGTTAAGTTCTCATTGTTCGTTGCGTCATCGGAATTTATAACGGAATTTTCATTTGAACTTTTTGACGTTCTGTAAATGATTAGAGACACATTTTTATTTTTCTCAACGGCTGACGCTATCAGATCCGCCTGATTGATAATTACCTCTTTTGTTTGTGTGACCACCACCGGATCTTGCGGTTCGGGCACCTTTACCACTATTTCCTTTGTTCTCTCAACTACTTGATTTACAGTATTGGTTACAGGTGTAATACCTTGTTCCATCAGGGAAACCGTCACTATTCCGGTGGCCATGGAAGTAACAAAACTTATCAAAAGCGTTAACAATACCACTTGAGATTTGTTAAGGTGTTCCAAATCCATATTCAAATTTAATTGAAGAATTCATTTGTTTATTAAACGAACAAACCGGGCATATATGCCAAGATCATGCTGATCGCTATAAGTATCGCAAAAACAGCCCAAATCCATTTAATAATTTTCCGTGTCTTTTTGTCGTATAACAAGCTCATGGCGATAAGTATACTTGTTGTTATAATAAAATGCAATGACGCTAAAACGCGGTAGAAGATTTTGGCAAAAGATAGCTCTGTCCTGGTTTACGATTGGCGCATTGTGCGCGATTGTAACAGTATTGTCTTTTGCAGTTTTTGATATGTATAAAAAGAATAGATTGGCAACCGAGAAAATGCTGTCTGCGAAAGGAGAGTTGACCAAGATAGAAAGTAGAAAAGATAGCTTGGCGAAAGATTTGAAGCGCATAAAAACCGGCAAGGGAATAGAGGAACGATTAAGAGAAAAATTTGATGTTGGAAAAAAGGGGGAGCGCTTACTTATAATAATTGATAAAGAAATTCAGCATGAAACGGTTCAGGAGCAACCTTTCTGGACGAGAGTTTGGCAAAAGATACGAAGGAGTGAATATTGATCAATGTATTTCGTGCATTGTTGTATACATGTCCTGTCTCTTATACAC
>WFWP01000020.1 GCA_015491055.1 Patescibacteria group bacterium
ATGTGGGAATTAAAACATATTGGTTAAAACAAACATCATGAATGCCATAAAAGAAAACAAAGGAGTTCTTATAATAGCCGTAATAGCGATTTTGTTACTTACATTTTACATGATGGGCAACACAAACTCGCAAGGCGGTAACATTTTACTCTCATCTCAAAATGCGCTCACTGAAAATGTAGATGACAGAGAGTTGTTGCAATTATTGATTGACATGAGAAATATAAGATTGGACGGCGCAATATTTGAAAGTGATATTTACAAAAGTTTGCAGGATTTCAGCAAGCCGATAGTGCCGGAGCCGGTTGGTAGAACCGATCCGTTCGCGCCCTTACCAAAAACCGAGGTGATTGTAACGGGCGGAGGGGATTTGCGAGATCAAGTGTTGTTAAGATAAATGCAAAATATATGAACACAAGTGAGGTTCCGACAAAAAGCATAGGTGACATTGTTATACCTCATGAAATTCTTGACTATATACCCGAAGAATCGGCGCGCCATTACAAAATGGTTCCGATAGGCATGAAAGACAATGTGCTTGAAGTGGGAATGATAGATCCCATGGACATTGATTCACTTGACGCATTGAATTTTATAGCGAGAAAATCGGGCACACCTTTTAAAATATTCAAAATATCGCAACAAGATTTTGACAAGGCGCTGTTGATGTATAAAGGATTAACCGGAGAAGTGGGAGTGGCGCTTGACGAATTGGAAAGCCAGTTGTCCGACGAGGAAAAAACAATTCAAGATGAAATAAACAAACAAGAACAAGGATCACAAGAACAATTGAAAGAAGACGCGCCGGTGATCAAGATAGTGGCCACCATATTGAGATATGCGGTAGAAGGTGGCGCTTCTGATGTGCACATAGAACAAAGTGAAAGCGGAGTAAAGGTACGCTTTCGCGTAGACGGAATACTGCACACAAGCATCACACTGCCGAGAAAGACTCACAGAAGCATAGTGGCAAGGATAAAGGTATTATCCAACTTGAGATTAGACGAGAGGAGAAAACCTCAAGACGGTCGTTTTTCCGCGGTGATAAACGGAGGTAAAGTTGATTTTCGCGTGTCCACATTTCCCACATATGATGGGGAGAAAGTGGTTATGCGTATTCTGAATCGCGATAAAGGCGCAATATCAATAGACAATTTGGGACTGTCTGAAAGATACAAACAAATGTTATTGCGCGCCATAAAACGCCCGTATGGATTGATATTGATTTCAGGTCCCACGGGTTCTGGTAAATCCACCACTCTGTATTCCATGTTGACCATGTTGGATAGAGAAACCAAAAATGTATTGTCTTTGGAAGATCCGGTTGAATACTATATTGACGGGGTTAACCAATCTCAAATGAGACCTGAAATAGGTTATGATTTCGCAACCGGTTTGAGAACCACGCTGCGACAAGATCCGGACATCATAATGGTAGGTGAAATTCGAGATACGGAAACGGCAAAGTTGGCGATACAGGCAGCGTTAACGGGGCATTTGGTTTTATCCACAATACACACAAACAGCGCAACCGGCATAGTATCTCGTCTTGTTGATATGGGTGTGGACCCTTACTTAATAGCGCCAACTTTGGTTTTGGGCATGGCGCAGAGATTGGTTAGAAGAATATGCCCGAACACAGGCATACCCACACCCATAACACCCGCATTGCGCGCTATGTTGGAAGCGGAATTTTCAGATTTACCTCCTGAATTTGTGCCCGAAATACCGGAAGAAGTACTGTCAATACAAACCGGCGCAGATAATTGCCCCTCGGGAACGAGAGGTAGAATTGCCGTTTTTGAAATGTACGAAACAAGTCCGGAACTGGAACAGGTCATATTAAATTCCCCAACGGAAGACAAAATTAGAGAGGTGGTGAAAAAACAAGGTATGATTACCATGAAGCAAGACGCAATAATAAAAGCGTTCAATAAGGAAATACCGTTTTCCGAAGTGCACACATTGGGAGGTATGTTGTCCGCCGAAATTGGAGAAATTGATGAAAACCAAAACAATATGACATTGAAACAGGTTAAGAGTGTAAATCTTGATGAGAGTGATTATTCATAAAACAATTCGGATTAGAAAAAATAAGCACGCATGAAAATACAAATAATGTATAAT
>WFWP01000021.1 GCA_015491055.1 Patescibacteria group bacterium
TATATGAGTGCGTTCATATATGTTGCGTATTTTTTCAATACCCCACAATATCTGAAATGTACCCGGCTGAAATGCAAGTTTGATTTCCGGATTGCGCGCAAGATAGTCGGATATTTCCTCATGCAATTTCAAAGAATTTTCACTCATTGATGATAAGTATATCCATTTTGGCGCAATATCCGGTTCTATGAATTTGTAATTATATGAATAATGTTTTATAAGAATTGTACGTTCGGCGCCGTGCCTCAACACATAGTGATAATTGGTTTTTTTATTTTGTTCCACGATGACATAATCCGTATTCACATTTTCATACGACAAGTGTTTTAGTATTTCTTTGCCGTTTGAATCATCTCCGAGATATGTGAAAAGCGCCGAATCAAGCCCTAAACGACTTGCAAGTACGGCAACATTTGGACTGTTTCCCACACCTTTTACCACGGTGACATCTTCATATTCAATTTTATCTCCGAAATTTACACATAATTTTTTGCGATTTTGCGCATCCTCAGTGACCGATGCGTTTTTGTTTATTTGTATAAACGCGTCCGTGGTTATATCTCCGATTGACAATATATCCATATTTTTCATTTTTGAATTATTTTGTTTTTGGTATAAGACCATTATAACTTATTTGCATTGTAATAAAAATGCATACTTTTATAGATTTCGTCCCAAGTTATATCCAAAAAACGGGTGCTTACCGCATTTTGCTTCTGTGCTTTTTTCCACGCAACCGTTCTGTTGAGGAGCTTCTTTTTTCGTCAAATGACTACATCTTGCGCGCCAAGGCGGGATATGCAGGTATACATTGTTTTTTATGTATTGAAAAAGTTAACACCGTTACCTCTAAATTGCAAAGATGTTATCTTGAAGTGTTAACTTTTATACCCTGCTTTCATTATCATACGATAATTACAACAGGTATAACTATCGGTCGTTTGTGTGTTTGTTGCATCAAGTATTTTAATACCTTTACGGAAAGATCCGCTTTTATCTGGTCTGAATCTATTTTCCCAACTCTTTTAATCGTGGAGAATACCGTTTTTTTTATTACAAGACGAGTTTCTTGTATAAGTTCTTGGGATTCTCTCAAATAAACAAATCCTCTTGAAATTATGTCCGGACTTTTTCGCAACCTGCCGGTCAGTTTATCTATTGTTACAACCACCACAAATATACCCTCGGCACTCAATTCTTTTCTGTCCCGCATGACCGTTGTTTGTATGTCCGTAATTTTGTGCCCTTCCACAACACGCAATGCCGATGCCACTTTTTCTTTCAATTGCACCATTTTTGTTCCGTTTTCGCGTATTTCTATAACGGCGCTGTTTCCATCGGGGATTTGCATGTTTTCGTAGGGCAGTCCGGTGGCTTCATGCATCACATCGACATGCGTGCGCAACATGTGATAGTACCCGTGTTGAGGTATAAAGAATTTGGGTCTGATTTTTCTGTGTATCCATTTTGCTTCTTCCATATATCCGTGTCCGGACGCATGCACATCGGAAGTGTCAACGGTTATTATATGAGATCCTTGTCTTGATATAAGATCTTTAAGTTTTTGTACCGCAATTTCGTTTCCGGGTATAACGGATGCGGAAAACACCACCGTGTCTTGCGGTGTAAGAGTTATGGTTTTGTGTTGCTTTTTGGCTATACGCATAAGGGCGGCATATTCATCTCCTTGCGCACCGGTCGCAAGCACAAGCACTTTGTTCGGCGGATATTCGGGAATTTGTTCGGAATCTATTATTGTTCCTTTTTTTGCTTTGAAAAAACCGGTTTTCTCGGCAATAGTCATATTTTGCCTCAAAGTGCGACCTTCAAAGGACACTTTCATTCCGTGTTTTTCCGCGGTTGCGATTAAGTTTGCCAATCGTTCTATTTGAGATCCGAATGCACCAACTATCATGCGTCCCGATTTGTGTTTTCCGATAATTTCTTCAAATGTTTCAAATACTTTGCTTTCGGGTATTGACCAACCCGGCTTCCACACGTTTGTGGAGTCCATCAGCAGGCACAACGGGGGATTGTTCTTGAATTTTGCGAAGTTTTCTTCTTCTTTTTTTGTCGGCACTCCGTCTTTATGATCAAGTTTTATATCCCCGGTGAACGCTATGTCTCCGATGTCTGTTTTTATTATAATACCGATTGAATCCGGGAATGTGTGTGTCGTGTTGAAAAATTCTATTGCCAAATGTTTTCCGATTTTAATTCTTTCCGTACCCTTAACGGATCGCAAATCCAATTCCTCCGAGTGAGGGAAATCTTCCTGGCGCGCCTTGATGAGCAGATTCACCAACTCTGTAGAATATATCGGAACATTGCCTATTTCATTCATCAAGTACGGCATACCTCCTATATGATCAAGGTGTCCGTGAGTGACACACACCGCTTTGATTTTGTGTTTATTGTCTCTCAAATATCCGGTATTCGCCAAGATATAGTCAACCCCCGGTGTATCTTTGGATTCAAATTGAAATCCCGCATCAACAACAACTATTTCATCCATGTATTCAACGCAAGTCATGTTGCGGCCGATTTCTTCAACCCCGCCGAGAGGTATTATTCTTATGTCACCTTTCGCGAGAGGCGGAACCGCTTCCTGATCTTTGCGAAGTTTTGTGGGTTCGCTTTCAAGCGCTTTGGGTTTTTGCCTTATAGGTCTTGTGCGATCTATGCGAGGGATTTTAATTTTTTTGCGCGAATCTTCGGATTCTTTTTTATCAAGAGTTTTTGTTGTCGGCTTTAACGCCATTTCTTCCGGAGAATATCCCGCATTGTAAACTCTTCTCTTTCTTACAGGTCGTTCATTATCTGTCATATTTATTATGTTAACAAAATTAATTATTTATAATCTCAAGCATCACCACCCGTTTTTTTCAGGTACGCGATATTGTTTTAATTTCAATTAAAATTAAAAATCTTGTTCTCGTTTATGTACCATGAATGAATATTTGAAAATCTTTCATGCGGTTCCATTGAAGTTGGAAACTTCACGCCTTTTACTTTTTTGCTTATCGCATACAAATATGTCGGCGCGTATAGAAATATGGCAGGTATGTCTTTATTGATTTCTTCCGATATTTGTTCGTACAACTTTCTGCGCGTTTCATTATTCGTTGCCCTTCTTGATTTTTCAATCAAAGAATCAACTTTCGCATTTGAATAATTCGTTATATTCAGTCCCGGATCGCTTTTTTGAGACGAGTGCCAAAATGCATAAGGATCTTGTTCAGTGCCGATGATTATCCCGAACAAAAGGGCTTCATAATCTCGCGGACGCAACACTTGCTGAGCGAGGTTGCCGGGTTCAAATATCTCCAATTTTACATGAATACCGGAATTTTTCCACATGTTTGATATATAATTGGCAACATTCTTCAACTCATCCGTATTTGCGGTTTTCAAAGTTATTGATAGGGGATTATCTTTTTTGTAGAACATTTTATCGTCTTGCATAGTCCAACCTCCTTTTTCTATTTTATTCCGAATATCCGCCATTGATTTTTTATCGGCGCTTGAAGTTTCTTTTTGATTGTTCGATATGAATGTTGACGATATATTTTGCGCGTATCCTCCCAATATTTGCTTTATCAATTCGTCTTTATCAATGGAATCTCTCAAGGCTTCTTTTATATTTTTGTTTTGTAATGCAGTGTTATTTTTTTGGTTAAGGAATATTGCGAATATTCTCGGCAATGTTGATGTCATAATATTAAGGTTGGTATTTTTTGAGATTATTTCGGAAACGAATTCGGGTGATATGTTGCCGGCATTGGTTATTTCTTTTTTTATAAGAGCATTTTTAAGTTCATTGCGATTTGGATAAAATTTAAACACCACATCTTTTATATACGGCATACCCAAAGCGTATTTGTCAAATGCTTTCAGGATCATATTTTCAGGTATGCCCGACGCGTCATATTCCGAATTATGGAATGTGTAGGGACCGCTTCCTATCGGTTCGGTATTGAGTTTACTGAATATGAATTCATCCGCGGTGAATTTACCCCAATGTTCTTCGGGCAGAATGCCCAGAGTTGTATTTTGCAGAAATTGCGCGTAGGGTTGTCTCAGTATGAATTTGACTGTGATATCGTCCACTTTTTCAACCGATACTCCTTCCCAGTTTGCCCGTTCCGGACTTTTAATCTCGGGCTGCACCGCTTTTTGTATGGTAAACACCACATCGTCCGCGGTAAGCGGCGTACCGTCATGGAATGTAAGATTTTCTCTTAATGTGAATGTGTAAGTTTTGGCATCATCGGATACGGTATATGTTTCGGCCATTTCCGGAATCAATTCTCCGTTTTGATTTCTGGACATAAGTCCCGCATATACGAGTTCGGACAGATCCTTGTCGGTTTGAGATATGGCCAGTATGGGATTTATAAATCGCGGAGTCCCAACAACTCCCTCAACGATTTTACCTCCATAACCGGGCACGGATATCGTGATATTTGTATATGCTTGATACAATATAAGTGCGGACCCAGTTGTAAGCAACGCTGATAGAAAATAAAACAACCACCTCTCCAACGGATTGAAGGATTTTCTTATTCTTTCCAGTGTATCAAATAGCGGTATATGTACTTTTTTGTCCAGCATGCGTTTTATACATTAAACACATATAATATATGTTTTTTGACAACCACAGATTATTATAAGTATTTTGTATTTTATTTACTATTGTTGCATGGCGACTCTACGCTTTCGATGATGCGATAAGACGCTTTCAAACGGGCAATACGCATCAATTTCGACATATATAAATCGTTATAAGTATATTTATGTTAACATCAAAGGCGCGATAGTCGTTAACACAAACAATATGGCTATTACTATCGTAGCATTGAAAAATGTTTTTTCAATTCCTCTGCGAGTGCTGAATGTTTCGCTCGCGTTTGTGTCGCCCCCAAAACCGGCGCCCAAACCAACGGCTGATTGTTGCATAAGCACCGCAATAATCAGTAAAATCGCAAGAGCCACCTGAATATACGGCAATATACCAATTATCGTTTCCATGTCCGTGAAGGTTAACATAGTTGCTGGAAATAGCAAGTTTTTATTATCCATCATTTGTAATTGTTGTTATTCTTCGTATGGGTTATAATTGTTCGGTATGAATCAATAATCTAAGATTAAATACATATGAAAACGGATCAACTTGATTTCAAGAAATTGCGCGAAAAGTGGAGCAAGCGGTGGAGTGACTCGGGACTGTATATGACCGATTACAACGGTACCGGCAAGGAGAAGTATTATGTTTTGGACATGTTTCCTTATCCGTCGGGAGACGGTTTGCATATGGGACATACGGAAAGTTATACCGCGTCCGACATAATTTATCGTTATAAGAGAATGCGAGGATATAATGTGTTACATCCTCAGGGTTTTGACGCTTTCGGGTTGCCGGCGGAGAACTACGCCATACAAACCGGAATTCACCCCAAAAACACCACCGAAACGAATTCAAACAATTATATAGCGCAAATGAAGTTGTTGGGATTAGGTCATGATTTGAACAATTTGATTTACACATCGTCACCCGAGTATTATAAATGGACACAGTGGTTGTTTGGAAAGTTTTTTGAAAACGGACTTGTTGAGAGGAAAACCGACATGATAAATTGGTGCCCTTCTTGCAATACCGGTTTGGCAAATGAGCAAGTGGAGAACGGCGCATGTGAAAGATGCGGTACCGCAATTGAGCAAAGGGAAGTAAGAGGTTGGTTTTTCAAGATAACGGACTTTGCGGAAGACTTGATTGAGGGACTTGATGATGTTGATTGGCCTGAAACCACAAAGAAAAATCAAATAAATTGGATAGGGAAAAGCAAGGGGGCTTTGCTTAAATTTGCAATTTGCAGTTTGCAGTTTTCAAATAATGATTTAATTCCGAATCATAAAATCGCCGATGTTGAGATTTTTACTACGCGTCCCGATACCGTATTCGGGGCAACTTATTTGGTGTTATCACCGGAACATGAAC
>WFWP01000022.1 GCA_015491055.1 Patescibacteria group bacterium
CATTGATGCTATAATTTTCACAGATGTATTATCATAATGCATTCACAATTTGCATTAAAAACATAACATAACGATTATGGGATTGTTTGGTTCAATAGGTAAGAAAGTTAAGGAAAAAGCCGTAAATGTCGCCCTCAAAAGGCAAATTAAGAAAATGGATCCCGCGCAAAGGGAAATATTTGAAAAGATACTGGACTCAAATCCGGAATTGTTGGAGAAAATAGCGGCGGAAACGCAAGCGCTTATTAAAAGCGGCAAGAGTCAAATGCAGGCGATGATGGAAGTGGGAAAGAAGTATCAAAAAGAACTCGCAGAGGTTATGCAAAACGCCGGCATAAATACATCCAATCTTCAAGGTGGCGGAAGTGAAGTTAAAGGTCCGTTTTGATTATGAAAATAGGAATAGTCGGATTGCCAAATGTGGGCAAGAGCACATTGTTTAACGCTTTGACCAAAAAAACCGTTCCCGCGGAGAACTTTCCGTTTTGCACCATAGAGCCGTCGGTTGGAGTTGTGTCTGTGCCCGACGCGCGTCTTGACGCATTGTCTGAAATGGCGAAGTCGCAAAGGCAAATAAATGCGATGGTGGAATTTGTGGATATAGCCGGCTTGGTTAAAGGTGCCAGCGAAGGTGAAGGTTTGGGGAATCAATTTTTATCAAATATACGCGAATGTGACGCGATTGCGGAAGTTGTGCGGATTTTTGATGATGAAGACATTACTCATGTTAACGGGTCTGTAAATCCAAAGAGGGATATTGATATAATTAACCTTGAATTGATATTGGCCGACATTCAAACCGTAGATAAACGCTTGAAAAGTGTGGAGAAAGACATAAAACGGGGGGACAAAGATGCCGTGATTCTGAAAGACGCGTTAATCAAAATCAAAACTGTTTTGGAAAGCGGACAACTTGCAAACACCGCCGATTTGAACGATGTTGAAGCGAATATGTTGAAAGGTTTGAATTTGCTTACCGCAAAACCTTTTATGTATGTTTTGAATAACAAAAGCGAGTCTATTTCGCTTAAAGATCAAAATGATGGAAGATATGCAGAATTGATGGATTTTTTGAATGAAACTGATTCCAAGTATGTGCATATTGACGCGGGTGTTGAATTTGAATTGTCCGATCTTGACGAAGAGTCCAAAATGGAGCTTCGCAGAGAATTCGGCGTATTGGAAGACGGTATTGATAATTTGATAAGAGCGGGATATGAGTTGTTGGATTTGATCAGTTATTTTACCGTGGGTGAAAAGGAGTCTCGCGCTTGGACAATTCGTAAAGGTTCCACCGCTCCGGAAGCTGGAGCTGCGATCCACACCGATTTCAAAGAAAGATTTATACGAGCGCAAGTTATATCTTCCGAGGATTTGTTGAAGGTCGGATCAAAGGCGAAGGCGCGCGAAGACGGGTTGTTGAGAACCGAAGGTAAAGATTATATTGTGCAAGACGGAGACGTAATTGAATTTTTGCATGGGTAATCGTACATGTATCAATTTTTATCATGATAATAAGCGGGAACAAAATAGCGCGTTCAATACGAGATGAGTTGAAACATGTCGTTGAGTCCTCCGGACTGTCTTATGCCTTACATATATTTATCGTAGGACATAATACGATAATAGAGAATTTTATTATGAAGAAAAAAGAGTTCGCAGATTTCCTTGGTATTGATTTTATTGAGCATAGATTTTCCGAAGATATTGACCAACAAGAACTTGCGAGCAAAATTGATGAAATCAATCTTTTATGTAAGAGAAATAAAGAAAATTGCAAATGCGGTTTGGTTGTGCAACTCCCGCTTCCGAGACATATTGATAGGGATTTTATCTTAAACAAGGTATTGCCTGAATTTGATATTGACGGATTGAATGAAAGATCGTCGTTTTTGGAGCCTGTTGCCGGAGCCGTATATGAGATCTTACACAGGAAAAACATAAATGTTTGCAAGAAGAAAACATTGATTGTCGGAAATGGCAGATTGGTTGGAAAGCCCGTTGCAGGTTTAATGCGTAAACTTGGCGCGTTGGTAACTGTTGTTGATCATATGACAAGTCATGAAAAATTAACGGAATTGTGTTTGGACAGTGACATCATAATAAGTGGCGTCGGTTCACCAAATCTTATCAAGCCCGATATGATTAAAAAGGGGTGCGTGTTGATAGATGCCGGCACAAGCACACAAAATAAAAGTATTGTGGGGGATATATCTTATGAATGCAAAGACAAAGCGGGATATTTCGTTCGCACACCCGGCGGGGTGGGACCTGTGACCGTTGCGGTTTTATTTAATAATTTGACGCAAAACAAATCAAGCAACGGTTAGCAGGTGTGACTTATTTGTGGCAAAAAGTTTTTGATATGTTATCATGTCCATCGTTGCTCGGGTAGCTCAGTGGTTAGAGCACTGGTCTGAAGAACCAGGTGTCGGCAGTTCGATTCTGCCTCCGAGCACAAAGTGTGCGAGGAGAGCAAAGCAAACTGCTTTGCTTTGCGCGCAGAATCGAAAGGCGCAGCGATGTGTGAGCGAAGCGAACACGATGCGAGCCCGGGCAGGAACCACTTAACGAATGCGAGCCGTCGGCGAAGCATGAGTTTAGTGAGTTGACGCCGATTCCGCCTCCGAGCACAGAATTGCCGATACGGATTTTCAAACATGGTATAATGCACGGTAATGCAGGTTGAATACATTGCTTTTGCGCTTGCGTTCGGCATATTGCCCGCGTTGTTATGGTTGTGGTTTTGGACGAGAGAAGACAGATTGCATCCTGAACCCAAGAGATTGCTTCTTTTGACTTTCATTGCGGGAGGCGCAACCGTGGCGCTAACAATCCCCGTTCAGCAGCTTATAAGAGATGTTTTGAATGAAGGTATAACCTCGCGCATGATAATGGCATGGGCAACCGCGGAGGAAGTGTTAAAATATTTGATGGCGCTTGCGGTTGTTTTGTGGAGGAGGGCCGTGGATGAGCCCATAGACAATATGATTTACATGATAACGGTGGCATTGGGATTTGCCGCCGTTGAAAACACTTTGTTCTTGTTAACATCCCTAACTAACGATACATTCGCAAATTCCATCATTGTTGGAAACTTCAGATTTTTCGGATCCACTCTCTTACATGTGCTTTCATCGTCCGTGGTTGGAGTTGCGCTTGCCTGGTCGTTTTACAAAAGTCATATCGGTAAAATTACATATGCAATACTCGGTGTTATATTGGCATCGGTTGTGCACAGCGCATTCAATTTGTTTATATTAAAGAGTGAAGGAAGTGGTATAATGTTGACATTCTCATCAGTGTGGGTGGGAGTTGTGATATTGCTTTTATTCTTTGAAAAATTCAAGTTGGCACAAATTGTTTTAAAGAATGGTAATGAGTAATTTATGACGATTATAAGATTTTAAAAATTAAAAATATATGTGGAGACCGAAATTTTTATCCAAATTGATTGAAGATCGCTACGATGAAGAATATGATGATGTATTTGAAAATGAGTATGACGAATTTGCGGATGATATATACGAATCCCATGGAGGCGTAACACATGACAATGGCGCGCGAGATGATCGTAAATCGGCATTGGATGACAATGAGGATGAAGTTAGGCGCAAAGATGAGAATGGCGCCCCTCCCAATGTTAAAGATTCCGCGCAAGACGCGGAATCGTTGCCCGTTGATGTGTATCAAACTTCCGATGAAATAGTTATACGCGCAATGATGGCCGGGATACCTGCGAATCGCATAGACATTTCATTAACGAGGGAGATGATTACGATAACGGGAGATCGCGAAGAGGTAAAAGAGGTGACTGATGACAATTATTTTTATCGGGAGTTAAGTTGGGGTGTGGTTACTCGCACAATCATGTTGCCCGATGAAGTTGAAGTTGATGAAGCAAGCGCAAAAGAAAAGCACGGGATTTTAACAATACGATTACCGAAAATAAATAAAGGCAAGAAGGCGAGAATTAAAGTGAAGAGCGGGTAAATAGAAGACCGGACAATGTGTTGTCGGAATTGCAATGTTGACAAAACAATGCGAAGCGAATGCGTATAACAAATTCCCGATTCAGAATCCCAGTGTTTGTGTCAGAGCAAATCGTTTGGGTTTTAACCAGTCTGACGTATCTATGGGCAGTTCTTTTGTTGTGCCGAAATCCGTATATTTCACGGACTTGTTTTCCAGTATATAATCAAATATTTTTTTTGTGATTTCCACATCTTTCCGGCAGTATTTTTTTATTTTTTCAATTTCTCCGTTTTGCCACCATCGTATAGCATCCAAACCGCTGCCGGATTTTCTTACACCCAAAGTGGCCGATGCGACATCATCCAATTTCAATCTTCTACCTAGTGATTTTTGTATCTCAACCATCAAGTCAAGGCTTTTTATCGCGGTTAAGTCTCCGGGGTAATACTTGTTAAGCAAGGGGATATCAAAATGATCCGAGTTGTATCCCACCAGCATATCGATTTTTTCAATAGTGCTCCATAATTTGTCCAATTCATCGTACATGTATGAATGATATTCGCGCGTTGCGGAGTCCCATGTAACGACAACGGATATGTCCAGAGCCGACACATCGCGACTGCCGACTTGATCAAAAGTATTTTGCGTTTCAATATCAAATATTACATAATTCACATTCGCGCAGTTACCTGTGGGTGACTGTTCGGATTTTTCAAGGGTTACATTTCTGTTTTTAAATACAAATTGTGTTTTTGGTTTTTGCATACCCGTATATTTAACGTATGCGCGGTATTATAACATATATACATTGCGCATTGTTTTTTTGTATTGTTTTGATATCGTATAAGGTATATGTTGGAGAGATTTTATTCTAATATATTCGTACATTCGCAAGAGTTGATAAACCCATTGTCCGGATCCGGATTTGGAGACAGTTTACAGGGATTCTTAAAGGGTGTGTTGGGCATAGCCATGTATATCGGCGTGCCCGTTATAGGTGTTGTTTTGGTGTATGCGGGATTCAAATTCTTGCTTGCGCGCGGAAATTCCGATAAGATCAATGAGGCAACTTACAATATATCTTGGGTGCTTGTAGGTATTGCGGCGGTTTTGGGCGCATGGGCATTGACATTGTTGATAGATTCAACCATAAGCAATATCATATCAAATTAGACGCAAGACCATTATAACGAAGCGGCAGTTTGATTTTGTGTTATAGTTATAGTTAAAGATAAACATTATGACCTTTTCGGAGATTGTAGACAAAATAATAGATTTGGTGAATATGACAATTCCTTTGCTTATATCTTTGGCGGTAGTTTTATTTTTCTTTCATACGGGTAAGGGTATATTCAAAGGGGGAGACAGCGCAACATTTAAGTCGGAACTGAATATAACTTTATTTTGGGGAGTTATTATTATATTTGTCATGGTGTCCATATGGGGCATATTGAACTTTTTGGGTAGCGAACTCAATTTAATTCGTTCCGGATTGTAAAGCAATCATGTGCATATTCATATTTGTAAACTTTGCGCAAGTCATCCAG
>WFWP01000023.1 GCA_015491055.1 Patescibacteria group bacterium
GCTTTTGCATTTTACCCAAAAATTGTCTTGCATACGCGGACAAAGACTCAACGTATCTGCGCTGACCTTCTGCAAAAACGGTGTCAAACGCCAAAGAACTTTTCCCCGATCCGGATAAACCGGTAATTACAATCATTTTATTCCTGGGCATCTGAACCGTTATATTTTTCAGATTATGAGTCCTGGCGCCCTTAACCACTATTTTATCGGATGTTTCGTCCATAAATAACAAATGTACATTTTAATTGCCGATAACATATGAATACATGAAATAAAACGGGCGTTTAGCGATTTTTTAAAGCGCGCGATAGACCGATTGCGCAAACCAATCACAAATGTGGAAGTGGGGGGTAGCGAACCCCCGTGCAGATATGCTTGTTGTTTTGAGTTTACGCAATGTAGTTTGCTTTGAAAATTTAAGACACATTTCTCAAAAAGCAAACAAAACGAAATGCGTCCGAGATTGATTTTCGTGCATATTGACAATCAATCAATATGCCTTAGCTCGGGAATATGACGCCAATTCACTCTACCGA
The DNA here is from genome assembly GCA_015491055.1 of Patescibacteria group bacterium. Classification (GTDB taxonomy): domain Bacteria; phylum Patescibacteriota; class Minisyncoccia; order Phycocordibacterales; family UBA2100; genus S139-169. The sequence goes on from WFWP01000023.1 coordinate 537, forward strand.
GCATCAAGTGATTGACGGTTGCATAGGCCGGGTCTTAAACGACCGACTTGGTTAGGCGTATGCAAGGCTGAGGTTGGTCGCAAAAGGCGACTTAACCCCTCGTGAGAATTTCTCTGCACTTAAAATTTGAGTGAGTTTAAGGTGTGTCACTCTCCACCATTGCGAACAAAACAACGCGCATACTGTCGAATCAATTCACCCCCGAACGAAGCGTTTAAGCGCTCCGTTCGCGAGCGAATTGCAACACATGCGCGATTTGTGTTCTAATTTGACACAAACCGTGATTTCAAGGTACGATTAATCCTCAATTTATCATCTCGTTCTTTCAATAACTCCCTTTTGTCTCGTTTTTTTCTACCTCTCGCAATTGCGATCTTCAATTTCAAAAAACCGCCTCTATTATACCATGCAATAGGGATTATAGTCAATCCTTTTTTATCTTCAATATTTTGCAACTCATCAATTTCTTTTTTGTGCAACAAAAGTTTTCTGGGGCGATGTTCATCATATTCTTTCGGGGTATTTCCCGGTTGATATTTGCCTATATGTGTATTCAGCAAGAATGCCTCCCCTCCCCTTACAACAATATGTCCGCCATCCAAATTTGCCATACCGCAACGAACCGCCTTTACTTCAAACCCAAATAATTTAACACCTGCTTCAAATTCTTTGAGAATCTCATAATCAAAAAGCGCCTTTTTATTTTTAATGTTTACAATAACGGATTTTTTACCATATTTATTACCGTTCATATATCAAAAACAAATAAGTCGTGAAAATTACAACCTCCGGCATTCATATCCGTATGCCATGATCAAAAGTATCATATTATGCAACTTGCGCAAACTCATTTATGCAAGTATCATTAACGCTCATCAATCATCAAAATAAATCGTAATAAATACAACATGAAAACACAAATACACGAACTTCCAAACGGTTTGCGTATAGCGTTAACACGCATACCGAATTCAAGTACAGCCACTTTTCTTATTATGACCGGAACAGGATCACGATATGAAACACCGGAGGAAAACGGAATGGCGCATTTCTTGGAACACATGTTCTTTAAAGGAACAAAGCAACGACCAAACGCGCGCGCAATAAGCGAAGAACTTGACTCAATCGGAAGCGTATATAACGCATTCACCGCAAAAGACAGAACGGCTTATTATGCAAAGGTATCTCACAAACACATAATGATTGCGCTTGATGTAATAAGTGACTTGTTCCTCAATTCAAAACTGCCCAAAAAAGAGATAGACAAAGAACGCGGGGCAATACTGCAAGAAATAAACATGTATGAGGATATGCCCATGCACTCTGTTGATGATGTGTTTGACGCGACTTTTTTTGAAAAAGATACACCTCTTTCACGCACTATTCTGGGTCCCAAAAAAAATATAAAAACATTCACTCGCGAAATGTTTAAGACATACTTTACACGCAATTACACCACGCATAATACCGTAATAAGCGTAGCGGGCAATTTTAATGAAAACAAAATTCTCAAAGAAATTAAAACACGCTTCAAAGCAATGAGCGATGCGCCTGCGCCTATTTGTCAAAAAGCGCGCGTTTCTTCATTGGAAGAACCGCGCGTAGCCGTAAAACACAAAAAAACCGAACAAACTCATTTGATGCTCGGGGTACCGGCTTATGAATACCGACACAAAAACACTTATGCTCAAATGATATTGCTATCAATATTAAGCGGAGGTATGAGTTCTCGCCTATTTACGGAAGTGCGTGAAAAACGAGGACTCGCGTATTCCGTACGCGCCTGGACGCAAAAATATACGGATTGCGCCTATCTGGCAATACAAGCGGGCATTGAGCCGTCCAACTTGCAAGAAGCGCTTTCGGTTATTGTATCCGTATTAAAAAAAATGAAAACGACAAAAATAAAACCTGAAGAGCTAAAAAAGGCAAAAGAATACATCTTGGGTAATCGCGATATACAAAATGAAAAAACGGATCATATCGCAACATCGGTAGCCACGGAAATCATAAACACGGGCTCCGTAACCGACTCTATCGCATTAAAACGCAAATTGAACACCGTGACATCGGATGATATTAAAAGGATTGCAAATGAGTTGTTTAATTCAAAAAAAGCGACTCTGGCGATAATAGGACCCCATTCTTTAAAAGAGCAAACGGAATTGCAAACGATAATAAACAAAATGTAACCGAACACCAAGTATGGCATAAAGATGATTAACACTTTATTTCTCCGTAACTTCCCGAAAAAAACAATACAGAATTATTTAAGCCATCGCACATAGTTTTTAACTGTTGCTTGATTCTTTTTCTTGAATGATTTTATCTGCGTTCAAAATGCACTTACTTGCGTCAAGTATGCAATTGCTCAATTCTTCTATAAAAGCGTGATCAACAATTATCTCTTTCGAATGTTCGGCAATTTTCAATATAAGCTCACTTACGCGATATTGCATATTTTCAATATCCTGTATAACAGACATATACGGCGAACTCTCATGCCCATGCTGTTGTTCGCTCACTTCTTGTTGACCTAAAAACAGATTGGTAATCTTCACATTCTGCCTATCCAAAATGCGAAACACTCCATGCAATTTACTTACAAACAAACCTAATAGCGCCTCTTTGTGGTCACCGGATTCCGTGTCTATCTCCATAATTTCATATTCATCATCTGTCCCCCCTATAAATTTATCCATATCATGCAATACGGGGATAACATTGCTTTTACCATATAAAAACACTTCCGCTTCTTGCATCAGAGACAACATCATCACAAAATGATAATTTATGCGTCTCAAATCGCTTTCATTTGAATTATCAACAATATCGCGCAGTTGTTTCCCGTGAAGATCAAAAGCCCTGATCAAATCGTCACACACTTCCAAATCCTCCTTCAAATCTAAATCGCCTGAATCATCGTCAGAATCAACCATATTTTGCAAAATATCGCGCTTCTTGGCGTTCAATTCGCGCACGAGATAAGCGGATTTGTTGTTCAAAATGTTAAACCCTTGATTGATTCTCTCATCACTGGAAACATTATTATCAATGCTAACATCGTCTCTTATGGGTACGATATTACTCCCAAACTTATCTTCATTTTCCATACTCCGTATATTGCCGCGCTACACAAACAAACCAACGCGGGTCATAAACATTAAATATTGGTTATCTCAACAAACGTATACGGCTGACGATGACCATATTTTCTGAAATACCTACTCTTGGCGCGAAAACGAATCACATGAAGCTTTTTGCTCTTGCCGTTTTCTATAAACTTCGCTTCAACTTTTGCGTCTTCAATGAATGGATTTCCGATTTTGGTTTTTGAACCATCATCAATGAGCAGTACACTATCAAAGACCACCTTGTCTCCCTTTTTGTAAGTTTCGGAATCTGATAATTTCTCAATCTTCAACTTATCTCCCTTACGCACAATGTATTGCTTTCCGCCTGTCTCTATGACCGCAAAAGGAGTATCCGAACCATCTACCTTTTTAATCTCATTATCCTTACTCATAACAGGCGTTATGATAACAAACCATTTGCTTTAGTCAAGCGTTAAAGCGAATTAACACCTCAAGCGCAATCTCATAAGCTCTTTTAAAAAACCTCTTGCGGTGTTACAAAACCAAGACATTTTATCGGACGATGACTTAATCTGTCCTTGATCTTCGCTTGCTTGTATGCAAATGAATAACGCAAACAGCCGAATTATGGAAAAAAAGATAAAATATGGTAATATTTGCATCCGGTGCAAAAAGATAAATCAAAAATAAAAATAAATGAAGAAATATCCTCCCAAGAGGTGCGTGTTATAGGGTGTGATGGAGAAAATCTGGGTATAATGAAAACTCGCGATGCCATAACGAAGGCAATTTCTGAAGGATTAGACCTTATAGAAATCTCCCCAAAAGCGAAACCGCCGGTTGCCAAGATAACGGATTATGGCAAATATAAATATGAATTAAAAAAGAAAGCTAAAGAAATAAAAGCAAAACAAATAAAAACCGAAACAAAATCCATGCAGGTAAAAATAGGCACGAGCGAGAATGACATGAAAATAAAAGCGGGAAAAATTGCAAAATGGTTAAGCAATGGTCACAAAGTAAAAATAGATCTGTTTCTTTGGGGCAGATACAAATACATGGAATTTGATTTCTTGAAAGAAAGACTTGAAAGATTTCTTGCAATTATTCCCGAATCGTTTAAGATGTCGGAACAAATCAAAAAAAGTCCCAAAGGGTTGACCACCATCTTGGAGCTTGATAAAACGGGAAAAGGTGTTATATTTGAGTTCC
>WFWP01000024.1 GCA_015491055.1 Patescibacteria group bacterium
TTTTTATTTGCTTTTATGTTTTTTTTATGTAAAATACGGCGTGATGTCAACAAAAAGAACATATCAACCTTCAAAAAGAAAGCGGGCCAAAAAACATGGATTTTTGTCTCGTATAAAAACTTCTTCCGGAAGGAGAGTTATTTTGAATCGTATGAGAAAAGGTCGCAAACGACTTGCGGTTCCCACTTTCCGCAAAAATGGCGCAAACAGGTGATACAAGACATTCCAAGTATTTCATTTATAAGCCCGATTTTAATCTTGCGGGCAAATTTTTTGTTGTTGTTTCAAAAAAAGTCTTGAAAAAGTCGCATGAAAGAAACAAATTGAGAAGAAGGGTGAAAGAAATAATAAGAACCCAGATAATACCCGATACCGAAAGTAGGTGTAAGGGAGGTGTTATTTTTGCGAAAAGAGGCGCGGGTAACCTGGATTTTCCTTCTTTGAAGGAAGAGATTGATAATTTATGCAGATAAATAAGAATTGAGAGAGTTCGTAAATAAATTATTGCTTAACACAACAAACCGTTGTATCATTACGCGATGTTGGCAAGTTTTTGGAACAATATTATATATGAACCGTTATACAACGCTCTGATTTTTATTTTGGGAATAGTACCCGGGGCGGATGTTGGTGTTGCGGTTGTTGTTTTAACCGTTATGGTAAAGTTTGCCCTATTCCCCACTGCGCGAAAAGTCTCAAGAACTCAATTTGTGATAAAAAAAATTCAGCCCGAACTTGATAAACTCAAAAAAAAGTACTCAAAGAAAGAACAAAGACAAGAACTCGCATTCAAAACACTGGAATTGTATAAGAAGCATAATATAAACCCTTTATCGGGATTGGTTATAATACTTGTGCAAATACCTGTCGTTTTGGGTTTGTATTGGGTGTTTTACAAGGGAGGATTACCTGATATAAATTCGGATATTCTTTATTCTTTTGTAAATGGAGACATTTCTCCGGACATGATGTTTTTAGGTTTGATAAACATGTCTGAAAAAAGTCTGGTTCTTGCAACTCTTGCCGGCATAACGCAATTTATACACATGACGATCATAATGCCGAATATACATAAGGCGGAAGGGACTCCAACTCTCAAAGATGATTTTATGAGGAGTATGCAAATTCAGATGAAGTATTTTATGCCGATTCTCGTGATTATTGTCGCATATATAATATCATCTGCTGTGGCGCTTTATTGGGTAACGAACAATATATTTACAATTGGCCAGGAGTTATGGATCCGCAGGAGTCTTAAAGAAAGGGGGTGAGTCACATGTTTGTGTGTTTAGGCGCATATACCAAATCTTAAGTGCCACACATTGTTTATGTGTACTTAACCATATTAGCCCACTTTTTAATTATGTAAATAACACACCAAACTTGCTTATTTTGTATGGTCTATCTACAAGAATATCTCTTACCACCAGCCGTATTTCTTTTAAATGCAAATGCGTCACACAATTCTTTTACATCATAAGCCTCCACCACTTTACCGGTCATATTATCATATAATTTAAATCTACCATCTATACGGGACGTTGTTTTAGGATATTGTTTGTTGGCAAGACATCTATCGCCGGAAGCTTTATCTTTTGCGTATGCACGCATACATTTACCTTGGTTTTTATAGCAAGCTGTTGTACCATTATAACAATATAAATTTTCTTTGAGTTGTGCGTATTTATCTATTATGGTATTAGGATCAGCGTCGGGATCCATATCTTTCTTAATATCTTTATTTTGATCATAACACTCTTCTCCCCCACTATTTCTTTGACACTCGTCCATTGTCTTATAACATTCGCGACCAAACCCAAAGTATGTGCTATAACAATAATCACCGGTATTTATACCTGCCGGTATTTTTGTATTGTTCTTGGGTTGTATTTTGTTATTTGCTTGTGGCGCAGTAAGCGGAGTTACATTTTGCAATGCGTTTAAACTTGTCAATTGCGGATTTATCGTATTTAGCACAACATATGTTGACAATAACATTAACAATCCTATTACCGCATTTGACATTTTTTCTTTTCCTTTGGTTATATTGCTTGATTTATTTCTTGCGGATATCATTTGCAACCCTCCCCAAATAAACATGAATACCGCAAGTGAAGCGCCCACCACAATGCTTAAAATAAACAAAGCATTAAATACATCAGCAAAAGTAACATTTGTTAGCGCTTGTCCCGGTTGCCATCTTGATAAAAACGGCAGGTCGGTCATAGGAACATATTCCACCGCCGAGACTAATAATTCGGGAAGTATTTTTATATCAGGCATTATGTTTATTATAACAGATTTGACAAAATTAAGTTGGTTAACAGCGCACATTGTCTCCCATCGTTCATTATCGTGTTTCAGAATTATGTTTGGTTAAAGCCCATAAAGAGCCGTTTGTTTTGTTTTGAAAAACAATCTTTGCATTTTTTATGTCGGGCGTTATATTAACAATATCAAGTCCCGTATTTTTGTATATTTCAACGGCATGTCCCGTGTCGGTGTTTATTTTCCATATATTGTCTGAAAATTGTATTTTTCCTTTATACCAATCATCGGGCAAATTTTTATAATTTGACATATTCTGCGGTATTGCGCAATACAATGTAATTGAATCATTGCTCCAAGCACATTTGTCTGCCATGGTTTTTAACAAAATCGGAATTGTGTTGATTTTGTCTTCATATTTTCTCAAATAAAGCGTAGTGTTGTTTTGATCGGATGATGAGTATACGATTTTTGTTCCATTTGGAGAGATGTTTGTTATCAAACCCGGCACATTTCGTATCATCATACTCTCTTCGCCGTTAGTTTTGTTTATCATATATGAATATCCGGGTATGTTTTTGGATGCGTTTTGTGTAACCAGTATACCTTTGTCAGATATTTGGATTTGCCATTGGGATAAAGGCGATGACCAAATATTTTCTTGCGGATTTTGCAATGATCTTATTACAGATCCCCCGTCATCGTTTTTCATTATATAAACCATATCACCATCATCAACAATCATACTCATTATTGAATTTGAGATATAGAAAGGACTTTGTGAACTGCCATCTTCGGAAATTCGTATTTTTGTCATGCCCCCATCATCTTGTTCAAGTATAAATTCATTTTCTGATATTGTATAAACTTTGGTTACTCTCGGTATGGTAATTCCGGATATGCGCTCCTTTTCACCCTTGGTGTTGTATGAATATATATGACCGGTTTTTCTTTCAACAAATGTAATATCCGAATCAGTAACTTTTGCGATTATTGAAGGTTGATCATGTATCAATTCCAAATTCCATAACTCCATATCGTATTGCTCTTTTTGTTCTTCATCGTTATTTTCTTGCAATTGATTTGCTTTGTTGTTGTTTTCATCAAAATCTGTGTTTTCGGGCATGATAATCCCATTTTGGGTGTTTTGATCGCCATTCGTGTACATGTTCATTTTGTTAATTGTTGCGATATCCGTGTCGTACAAATCAAGTTCAGTGACCTTGTTTATTTTTTCAGTTTGTTTTGATATGTAAACATACCATATTGCCAACCCGAAAAGTAGGAATATGATTGATAAAGAAGTTAAGATGTATATTTTTCTTTTTTCCATATTTTGCGGAAGTTAATAATTATAAATCAGGCTGTGCAAAAGTTACTTGATAATTGAATGTGTTATTCATAAATAAATGAATCCGGCAACTCTGCATCGGTTACATCAAAATTTTCATCTGAAAACTCATTGTTATTTTCCGTTTTAAATATCACATTTGTTTCAGCGGTTTGCAATAGCGCGGTTTTATGTATCGCTTCGGCAGATATTTTGAAAGGAGTATTTTCCGGAATTACGGTAATAAGCGCGGGGTTTTGATTACGGAATATTTTTGCGTTTCGTATATCCCACTTATATTCAAGATCCAAAGGGTTTTCAATTGAAAAATAATACGGAACCGCATAAATAATACTTTCATTACCTGCGGTAATCGTATTTTCTTCCGGAAACGCTTTTGAGTACATTGCGCCAATCAGAGGAGAATAAAAATACAATAAAAGTTCCGGCTCAACATTTGCAATACGGGTATCGCCTTGACCGACAACAATCCCGTCTTCATTCAATATTTTTACGGATAAATTATAATCATCATAAAGGCCGGGAGATTGTAAAATTATCGTGTCTTTACCCCTTCCGGATTTTTTTGTTAGATAGTAACCGTCTCTATACCAATTGAAATACAATTTGTCTTTATCTTTATATTGTTCATTGTTTAATTTTGCAATCGCTTTTATTTCGGACGAATCCACAGGTAACGCTTTTCCTTTATAGAATTCGGGCACATAAGTATCGGCTTCCCATAATATGTCTGCGGAATTTGGGCGTATTATCTTGCGCGCTTGTTCAGCGTTGTTTATTTTTATTATAAGATTTATTTCTTCTCCAAAATTTGGTGCGGTTATTTTATGTGACACCAATCCAACCCCTTCCACCAAAAGAACATCATCAAGATACCATTGTATTTTTTTATTGCGCAAATCTTTTGAGTAACTTTGCAGCGACACTTCCGTAACCTCGCCCGCATCGGGATACTCAGGTTTAAGTATTATTGATATATCTTGGGCGGTTTGCGCATATGCCGTATGAGAGATGACAAGATATATCAAAGATAAAAACACTTTTCCGAATATCATGATAACAATTTTAACATAAAAGTTTAACGTAAGATCCGTTACTTTACTCGGTTTTGTTGTTTGGATATTTGCCTTGCGAGTCTGCGTATTGATCGGGCGCTTCTGGCTCTGGCGAATTTCCGCACTTGTTTTATGTTGTGAGACAACAATCGTTTTTTGTGAAGCAGGTTTTTAACATCGCCGGGCAAATGTTTAAGCTCCACCAATTTGTGTAAATCCTCGGAAATTATTCTGTCCGCAATTCTTGATATTTTAATTTGTATCCATACGGTTAATGTAATTCCGGGTATTACACTCATAAAAAATTCGGCAAATGGGACAAGTATTATAAACAATTTCAGCGCCCCGTCATTTGAAATTACCAAAGCGCCCTTTTCGGCAAACCACATCATAAATATGATCGCCGCCAACAGCATTATCACCTTATCTACTGATTGCGGTGTCACCAATTGCAATGCGTCAAACATGAGCGCAACGGATAACATTGCGAATCTGGTTGCATTGTTTATTTTATATGTATTATCCATTTTAATTGCGGTATAAGTTGATTATAACGAATATGAAACTTTTATAAAAGATTTCCCGGCTCAAGAAATTCGCTTGAAATTTCAAACGCGCGATCGCGCATATATGCGAACTGTTTGGCGATTTTATGTTGTAACAGATGTATTGTTTCAAATTGTGTGTAAAGTTGTCTACTCTTGCGCTTTAATTGTTTTTATCAACTTATCGGTGCTTCATTCATATATGTCATACTTCAATCGCTCCCCCGCCTTCTTGTTCCAAAGCTTTGAGTTGTTCTTGTTTGGCCTTTTTAATCGCCAAAATTTGAGACGGGTCGCTTGTGATTATTTGATCTTCCGTGTAGCTCGCAATAACTTTAATCGCGACATGTTTTAAACCGGCAAAGAATATACCTTCACCCACATCACTTTCAAGTAACAAGTATTTTTCTTCATCGGACAATTTGAAAGTTTCTTGAATAAGATTTATTGATACGGGAGATTGTCTCAACAATATTTGAATTGATGAGTTCGTAAGCATGGCTTTGCCATATTTTGATCCGAGAAAGTCCGCAACATCTTGGGTTATTGTCGCAAGACCGAGGTAATATTTACGACCTCGTTTCGCTATTCCGTACAAGAAGCTTGCGGTATCATCACTTTTCATCATCCACCATGCCTCATCAACAACCAATATTCGTTTTTTTAGAGTTTTTCTAACCATGTTCCAAACATGGTGCATGATTATATACATTGCCACGGGTTTCAATTCATCTTCCATATCGCGCACCGAAAACACTATCAATCTCTTGTTCATGTCCACATTTGTAGGTTTGTTCATAAAACCGCTCCAAGTTCCTTTCGTGTATTTGGTAAGTCTTTGAACCAGACTTTCAGACCCTTCCATTCCCGACAAGACCAACTCAAAGTCCGACAAAAGAGGGGGCTCTATGTTTGTGAAGTCGCTGTCTCCGTGAATGTCTTTCAGCGCATATGTTTCCGTAATGGCTTTGTCTATTATTGAATCTTCTTCCGGAGTCAATCCTCCAAGCATTATTCTGAATAATCCAACCAAGTTTATTATATTTGAACGCAACACGTCTGCGGGATTTTCATCTTCTCTCGGTATGGGCAAATCAAAAGGATTTATATGGTGTTCGCTGGAAAGGGTTATGTTGAAGTATCTTCCTCCCGTTGTTTCCGCAAGGTATTCGTATTCTCTTTCCGGGTCAATAATTATTATGTCGGCATCAAACATGAGACTTCTGAGTATTTCCAATTTCATCATATAGCTTTTACCCGCTCCCGATTTCGCAAATACCACGGAATTGTAGTTTTCCAAGGAAAAACGATCAAAAAGCACCAAACTGGAATTGTGTCTGTTTATTCCGTACAATATCCCTCTATCGGAAGTCAGGTCAAATGATACGAACGGAAAAATACTGGATAGAGGATCCGAATTCAGTTTTGATAAAACTTTCAGTTGATCATTTGCCAAAGGCAATACGCTGTTTAGCCCTTGCTCTTGTTGAAAAAGCGCAGGTTTGAGATAAATTAGTCGCGCTTCCAAAATGGAGCGAATTTCCGTTTCTATTTTGTCTATTTCTTCCCTGGTATCGCCGTAAATCGTGATGTACAAACCCACATCAAACAGTTTTTCTTGCGCTTGTTGCAATCTGTCTCTTAAATATTCTATATCCGCGTAAGCGGTATCCAATTTAGGATCTCTCACCAGCCCTTTGCTCTCCCTTATCATAATTTGACTTTCAATTTCGGCGACGCGTTTTTGAAATTTTCTCAACACTTCGGTTGTATCCAACGGGTGCACATGTATGGCAATATCAAACATTTTGTCCAAGTTTATAATCGGGGAAAACCATCCCGTAGTCAAAAATCTCGGATATGAAATCACAAAAAAGGTGCGCGCCATTTTATCTCCCAAACTCAAATTTTTAGGTGTTATTTGCAATGCGCTCGGGGCGATGACATCTTGCAGTTTCAAAACACCTTCTTGATATATTTCCGCGGGTAAAACCGGCATCAAATCAATATCTTTTTTGTTTTTTTTGTTTCCCGCAAAAGCGTTTTTCAAATCATCCAAAAAACCCATATGGCATATATTATCAGACAATGCAATTATATCATGTAAATTCGCGCGGTATTGTTTCCGTTTTACGTTTTTCGCAAATATTCAGGCAAATTACACGCAAACCCATTGTATTTGTTATGACGCGACGGTTTTAGGTAGACGTCGCATCACTTCATTTACCGTTAAAGTTTCACATTATCACCGGGCTTCATGGGTTGATCCAATTCTCCCGGATTGAATATTTTGTAAAGCAGTTCAACAACTTCTTCCGTTCCCAATTGAACGGATCTGATACCCGATCGTATTAGCCCTTGTTGGACTATCGCAACCCTTTGTTCAAGTTGGGTTAAATTTTCTTCAAATGTCATACTCTCCGTCAATTTGTTTTTTTTGCTTGATGACCAAGGAAATGAAAAACCGGATTTTGACAAATCAAGAGCCGCCGGAGTATAAGGAACTATAACAAAGAATAATTTTGTCATAATATTTGCCGCTTCCGTAAAGCTTTTTACGAATTCTATATATTCTCTTATTTGTATGCGCATAAGCTCGTCTATGGTCTCCGTAAGTCTTTCTTCAAGAATTCTCAAATACGGTCTTATGTCCAATCTCCTGCTTTGTACGGAGATTTGCACGGAAAAATCAAGTGAATTGAGAAAATTTTGAAATTGCATAATAAAAGCGTTTTGTTCATCTTCGCTTTTTAATGCAAAATTTAACGAACTTGTCATCAGTATTGCGCGCAATCCCCCGTCTTTCAATATTACTATACCGTCCCGCACTTCTTTAACCGGTACGAATTCTTGTGACGGTGAAGATTTTGTTTTTGCATTCGGCATACCGATAATGTTAATTGTTTTGGAAATTATATTATATGGAATTTAATATGTTTTCTTTCGCTATGTTTTGCGCCGTGCGCGCTCTTTTTATGTTTTCATTTATATCCAAATTCCACGCTATGTCTTTTATGTTGCTTTTTGTGATATCCGGCATTTCAACGGGGTTTTGTTGCGACGGATACTTAATTTTTTTCTTATTCGGTTTTTGATGAGTTTTTTTCCATAAATATAATTTTGTTCTTATGGAATAATAAAATGCGGCTTCAAGTATGTTTATAAAAGGTTGACTGTTTATTTTATAAAACGCAAGAGCCAAGGATAACGATCCTACCAAAATGACAACCATTATATTCAAACCCTTTGGTAGAGTGCTTAAAGCGGCATACGAAGCGCCTACTCCTCCCAACAAATATATAAATTGCTTAAAGGTTAAAGGCCCTATTATTTTATCTTCAACATCTTGAAATTTTGGAACCGGATATTGCATACTTCGCGTACATTATTTTAACATAACATATTTACAAGGCATATCACAATTCGCAAAGTTCGCTATCGTGTCATATATAATGTCAATCATCAATAGGTTCAAGATAGGGGTCATTATTGTCGGGATATTTTTTGGGTGTTTTAGGAGTGTACACATCCGGGTCGGTCGGAGCGTGCATAAACTTTGATATATCTATTTGCGTTTCGCTTTTTTGATTTGTTAGGTCATTTGTATGGGTATTGTTCTCGTCGCCAACGGATTCAATAATGTTTTTTGAGTCTCCAACGGCATTTTTCAATTGATCTTTTATGGGTCCGAAAATTATTTCTCCGGCGGCGTTTGTGATTTGTGTTGCTTTTTCAAGGGGTATACCGACTCTTTTGGAAATTGTTTCAGGGAGATCATCGGGGTTTGTTATACCCAACAAGGCCATCATTATTTCATTTTCCAAAATAATCCATTTATCAAGGTGCAGTTTATGCACTTCCGCCAATTTCCTCAATTTTGATTGAACATCTGCGTCGGTTATCGCCTTTTGCAAAACCTTCGGCAGTGCCATGAATGCATCTTTGATTATTTGATCCGTGTCACTCATGTTCTTTTGTGTTTTTTGAGCGCATTTTAAATTCAATAATTGTTCTGATTGTAATTTGTTCTATTATTTTATGCGCGTTCGGCACATGTTCTACGATTATGTTGTTAATATCATTTATTTTGTTTTTCGCAACCAATTCATCAATTTGTTTAAATACATCGTCAGGCAACAAATTCATCATTTCCAGCGTGATTCTTTCCATTATTATCATGCTTAATTTTGATATTATTTCATCTTGTTCGGATTCAGAAAGGTGTTCAATACCCAATTCATTCGCAAACCTTTCGCGGAGTTGTTTTTTGGAAGGTATTTTGATTGTGTGAGGCATGTTTTGATTATACCATGGTTTTTAATTTTTTGTTTTCCGTATTTTTATAAAGGCGCAAGACCATTATAATATGAATTTTTCCTTCCTTAAACTCTTAATATTTTATAAATGAAGGTTTAAGGAAAGAAAAAGTTTGGTATGACTCATGGTGGCGAATTGTTTGGAGATGTTACATTGCAACAGAGGTATTGTCTCAAATTGTGTGTAAAGTTATATACGCTTTTGTACCTTTACAAATGTTGTTTCCAATCCATTGACGGACCGTTTATTGACGATCCTTCCGGCAACCCCCCGTCGGTTAAACATAAGGTATCAAAATCTTCGGAAGTTATATTCCAATTTGCAAATCCACCAAGTCTTCTCATGAACTCTTCCAAACCAAGCGTGAAATTGCGCGCAATACGCGTGTTGTCTGTTGTTCCGACTTGTTGCGCATCGGCAATAAACCAATTTGAAATCATATCTGCCCAAGATGATATTTTGTTAATTACACTTTCCGCATTCCACCATGTTGTTGCGCCGGCAATAAGAAATGCCGCTCCAATTTGCACTCTTCTTTGCCATCGGAATTGTCTTTCTTCTCCTTCTTCAATATATTTTCGCAAATCAGCAACGGTTATATGTTTTTCTCGTTTTTTGGGAAGTGTTCTACCATTGTCTATTCTCATGTGTTCAAGTATTTTTCTGAAAAAGTTGGAGTTTTTTTCAGGGTGTAAGAATCCTTCATCTGATATCCGTTTTATAACATTATGCACTCCCGCAACCATGGCTTGTTCGCGCGCAGTGTACATTGTAAAGTAATTGACAATACCCGAACTTAACCAATATGTAAGCACGGCAACAATAACGGGGATTAGAGATGGCAATACCATTGTTGACAATGCGGTCAAATTAACCAGCTTATACGCAACAAACGCGGAAGCTGTGGGTATGCCGATTCTTTTTGCATATAAAGAGATTCTTTTAAATGGGTGAAATTGATCAATAACATATTCATCTGACCCTGATATACTCCTAGTGCTTATTTGTGCAAAATTTTTCTCTGATAATCCATTTATGAACCCATTGATTATATGTTGAATATACCATTCTGTCCATGAGTTGACTTTTATTTCCATTCTCGCTATAGCTTTCGCTTTTCCTTTTTCTGTAAGTTCATCCGGGTCTTCTCCGGTCAGTTTTTCATGCAAAAGCAAGTAAGCGTATTGATGCGCTTGCGACATTTCGTTCAATACTCGGCGCAAGTTTTTTTCTTTCCAGTATTCAGAATTGTTATTTATGCGTGTTTCAGGTTTTTTAGAATCGTTTTTTATGCGTGTTTTAGGTTTTATGGTTGACAGACGCACTTGCATCTCCTCAATTGAAGCATCTGGATCTGTGTTATAATTTGCTCCAACTTTGGGTAATTTTTTGGGACTTCCACTTTTTGCATGTTTTGTGTATGACAGGGCATTTTTGCTTTCAAGCAAATCTATACTATGTAACAATCCCGACCATGTGAATACGATATCCAATGCTTTTTCAATAGGTATACCTTCCCTCGTTAAAACCTTTTCCAATTCTATTGCGTGTTCTGATATCAATCCTATATTTATTTGTTTGTTTGGTGATTCTTGTGCTTGACCCAGTATATGTTGCGCGGATTTGTGGAGTATATTTTTAATTTCTTCTCTGCTTGCATCGTCTGTTATGTTGTCGTCTATTGCGTTGCTTATAACTTCAAATCCGGTATGGTATTGATCAGGGAACACAAACGGCGTTTGCGCTTTTTCTTGTTTTGGGGTCTTGTGTGGTATTGAATCATTCATTATATGCAATTATAACACCTTTATTTTCACTTATTTTCTTCTTCTTCTTTTCTTTCTTCGTTTATTTTTTTGACAGCTGATTCGGTTTGCGCATCGGCTTGGGCAACATC